>JAHWIB010000004.1 GCA_019322815.1 Candidatus Woesearchaeota archaeon
ATCAATAATTACATCAAGTACAGCCAAGGCTCTTGGTCTTTGCCTGATAGTAAGCTTCCATCTTACTATCACCAAAAGCATCTTTCAGCTTTTGTTTAACTTTTTTGAGATACCTCGCACTTTAGTGCGAGGAGTTTCATTTTAGTTGTTCTTCATGGTTATCTGAACAATCTGATCCAAATCTTTTCCGTAAAGCAAAGCAGATGCTTTAATATCACCATCAGCAACATACAGCTTTCCTACTCCTGCATGCTCCTGCTCCTGTTTTTCCTGTCCAAGATCTCTGTAATTTTCTAAGAATCTAGAAATATCATCTTCATTTATGTTTTTTACATCTTTAAGTTCAACATTTCCTAATTCTCCTTCTTTTGTGTAGCTTGCAGCTAATATTGCAAAAGATTTTGCTAGTTTTGGGTGAACTCTTCTAAGCATTGATCTTCTTCCAAATATATCTGTATAGAATGCTGTTTTGTCTCCAACTCCTAGAGCCATAACAATTCCAACTTGGCTGTCTCTAGCTTTTCCAATCTCTTCTCTGTATTGTTTGACTGTTTCATCATTTTCTGCATCTTCATCTACTTTTATATAATTTCTTTTTGGATTGATCCTATTGACTATTGACTGTGTAGTTAGTTCAATATCCCTAGCTCTTGTCATATGTTCTTCTGAATTATTCATCTCAGCAAGCCTTCTTCTAATTGCTGCTCCATCCATTATAGTTGTTGTATGAGTCCTGTCAATCTGGGCCCAGGTATTATGCTGATCTCTGTCTATACCTCTCTCACTTCCGTCTCTTCTGTACCCACCCCTAACAGAAGGGATAACAATTGTAGATGAGGCATTATATCTGCTTCCTCTTATAAGGCCCTGCCCTTGTTCTGCACAATTTACAGGAAGAATAGTATTTGAGTATGGTCCGATAAGGCAAGGGTGTTTTGAATATCTATTTTGGCTGTCTCCTTCGATAGTCATTCCGCATGCAATAAAGACACTGTAAGGAAGAGCATTATAAACTTTCAATCCATTAACTATCTTTTCTCTAGGTTCAATGACTTCAAATCTTTTGCTTCTTAAGGCCTTGTCAAACATCACAATCTTTCCATCAAAATTATTTGCAGAATAAATCGGCGCAACAGCAAGAATTCCCATTCTTTTTATCTTTCCAATCTCAAATTTTCTTTCAAGCATTTTTT
The DNA here is from genome assembly GCA_019322815.1 of Candidatus Woesearchaeota archaeon. GTDB lineage: Archaea > Nanobdellota > Nanobdellia > Woesearchaeales > WJKL01 > JAHWIB01. Next base: position 1,194 of record JAHWIB010000004.1, read on the forward strand.
CTCACCTTATTATAATTATGGAGGCCTGGGAATCTCAGGGATTCCCGGCTCCTTGTGTTAGTTTATAACTATTACTGCCTGTTAATCATCCTGTTTGAGCAATTGATACAGGCTTCATCATCATCACCTATCATCACCTTTTTACAAACAGGACATTTCTTCATTTAAGTTTAATAAGCACTTAGAAATATAAACCTGTGTTGTAGCAGAAAAAACAACATCAAAGAAAAATTAAAAAATTAAGAAGCCTTAAGAGTCAAGAAAAAGGTTTTGTTTGAAAAAACAATTGATGTATCGCTTTCATGTATCCTGTTATAACTTGTTCTTTTTATCATCTTAATCATCAGATTAACAGAGAATATAAACTTCTGCTGCAGCATTAATCACTTTCTTCCTTTGTAATAACTCTGCTTAAGAATGCCCACTCATTAATTGAATCATCATCAATTTCTTGTTTCTTTTCTTCCATTCCTTTATATCTTTCATATAATTGAATAATCTTCAACCTAAAATTTGCAATAGCAGCTTCTTTATTAGGGCCAATTGCATTTAAAATGACAGTTCTATCATTGTAAATAGCTTCATAATTTTTAGGATGGGCCTTGATAGTCAATGGAATTGGCTGATTTAGTTTATAATCTCCGATAAGAGAATCTAAGAATACTATATCTTCAACTCCTGTTTTTCTTCTTCTATATGCCGGCATTTTATACTTTAAAAAATGGAAGAACTTAATAAAGCTGGCGGATTTTCCAAACCTTAATATACTTCTTATTATCTTTTCAAAAACATGAAGGCAGCTGGATTATTTTCAGGAGGATTAGATTCTTTATTAGCGATAAAACTAGTCCAAAAACAAGGAATAGATGTTTTTGCAATTAGCTTTACTTCTCCTTTTTTTATCGATGAAGAAAAGAAGAAAAAATTAGAGAAAATCGCTGAACAGCAGAAATTCAAGATAAAATTTATTGATCTAGGAGAAGATTATCTTAAACTAGTCAGAAATCCTCTTCATAAGCATGGAAAAAACATGAATCCCTGCATTGACTGCCATGCATTTATGCTTAGAAAAGCAAAAGAATATGCTGATAAGATAAAAGCAAAGTTTGTTTTTACAGGAGAGGTTCTTAATGAAAGGCCGATGAGCCAGAATATACAGAGCCTTGAAGTTGTTGAAGCCCAATCAGGATTGAAAGGGAAATTACTAAGGCCTTTGTCTGCAAAACTGCTTTTGGAGACAGATGCAGAGAAAAAAGGCTATGTTGACAGAGAAAAATTATTGGATTTTAATGGAAGAAGCAGAAAGCCCCAAATTTCATTGGCTAAAAGATTCAAGATTAAAGAATATGAAACTCCTGCAGGAGGATGTTTATTGACTTGTGAAGGATTTTCAAACAAATTAAAAGATTTATTTGATAATAAGAGGAAAGTTTCTGTAAAAGATGTTGAACTAATAAAATATGGAAGGTATTTCAGACACAAAAAATCAATTATCATTGTTGGAAGGAATGAAAAAGGAAATGAACAGCTTTTGAAGCTGAAATCTCCTAAGGATTATTTTTTGGAAGTTCCTTCACATGGCAGCCCTATAACAATACTGCAGGGAAAAGATACTGAGTTTGCAGCTCAATTAACAGCAACTTATTCTGATTCAGAAGATAAGAAAGTCCTAGTTAAGTATGGAAAGAAAAAACTCTCTAAAGACATTGTTGTTAAGCAGATTCCTAAAGAAAAAGCAAAGAAATATCTGATTGATTAGTCTTTTAATTCCTGGATCCTTTTTAGATATCCTCTAGCTTGATCATCATCTTTAGGGATATAAAAATCATTCATTTTCATATATCTAAAAACCATCCTAAAATCCAGATCATCTTCTATACAGCAGCAGACAAGCAGCATACCTCTTCCTTCAATAAAACCTTTGTAATAACTTTCTAAAGCAGATATTATCTTATCTTTATTCTCTTCAATATACCTTATTTCATCTAATCCTTTCATTTTTTTATCCGTAATATATTCTATGGCTATATATCATATCACAGATCCCTGAATTCACTTCATCCTGCCTATGTTCAACTAACCTTTCAAGATGTTTATGGCTGTGAGGTCTTACTGAAACCATATCAATCCACCATGGTTCCTTTTTATGCCTTACTTCTCCAAATTCTTTTAGTTTTTCAACCATCTCACTAACCTTTCCGCATTCAATTACAGATTCATAGAAGGTTATGACTATTGGCCATTCTTTATCATGATCAACACAGCTTTCTAGTCTGAATCTTCTTTCATTATCATCCAATCCAGGAGCAATAGCATATATTGGATTGACATAAGCTCCTTTAACCCCTTCCATTGGCTTTTTCTTATTCAGGACTTTCTTCAATAATCCTTTTGCTTTTCTTCTGCTTTTAGCTCTTAAATATACATGCTCTTTATCATAACTATGCCCTAATTTTCCGTATTTGCCTGCAAGCTCAGAAACTTCATCATATTTTCCTTCTTCAACAAAGATACAGACATAGATTGATTTCTTTCTTTCTGTTCTATTGATCCTATCTAACAGTTCTTCCAATGGTTTTGGTTCATGTATCATTTTCTTCTCCTTGGAACAAAAATATTATAGCTCATCTCATGAATTCCAGATTCAATCTCATCTCTTCTGTATTCAAGAAGCTTTAGCCAGTGCTCTCTGCTATGCGGCCTTAGATCAGCTCTTTTTGAGTGGTGTGCTCCGCAGTTATCATAATTGACAACAGCAAATTCTTTTAGTGCTTTGATTTTATCCTTTAAGATGCCTGCATCAACAACAGCATCATAGAATTTTATTGATATTGGCCATGTTTTTTGAATTTTTATATCATTTCTTAGTTCAAACCTTTTTTCATTTTCATCTAAACTCGGAGCTGGAGCATTTGTTGTTGTATAAACACCTATAACACCTTCTTTTCTTGCTCTTTTTGAAAAAGTATCTTTTAGAACCATTCTTGCTCTTCCAGGATTTTCCACTCTAATATAAATATGTTCTTTATCAAAACTATGTCCAACAGTTCCGTATAATTCTGCAACTTTAGACAATTCCTCATTTTTCTCTTTATCTACAATTAGGCAGACATATACAGGAGGGAACTCTCCCTCTTTAAACTTAGTAGGTATTGATCCTTTAGCCCATTCAGCCCATTTTTTTCCAGTCTCTTCTGCTAATTCAATAGGTTCTAATGCTTCCTCTAATGTTTGAGGCTCATTCCCTATCTTTCTTCCTATCGCTAAATAATATGCATCTCTTGCAAGCCCTTTAATTGCTTTTGCAGCACCATATAATTTTACTGCAGAATGTTCTATTAACGGGACTCCTAATGATGTTGCAGCATACACTCCTCCTATCATTCCAATTATATGATCAATATTATCCGGCTTGTTTAGAGCTCCCATAAATCCTGCAAAGAGACTGACAATGATATTAGCTTTTATCTTTAGAGGAGTATTGAATTCTTTTAATCTTTCATCTAATGTTTTCTTTTTCATTTTAAATGATTCTAGAATGCTTTGAAATTATTTAAACAAGTGTTGTGGGAAAAGCTACAACTCATGCTTTTATACTTTTTCTTCTATAAAAACAATTGAAATGAAAGACATTGACAAGATTTTCAATGATTCAGATGATCTAGGACTTATATTTAGATATTATAAGAAGCATGGACAGCCTGAAAAAGCAGTTCCTCATATCAAGAGGATATTTGACCAGATGGCTGGACAGGATGACTGGAATGAATTGATGGATGGTTTTAGAAAGTACAGGTCTTATCTGACAGAAAAAGAGCAAAGAGATTATATCAATGGATTTGTCAGAAAAACATTTAACACACATTTTTATGATGACGCTAAAAAAGAAGTCTTAAGAGATTTCTCTGATATGATTGATGATGATATCTTTTCTTTATTTTTCTCTAAAACAATATATTACAATGTGCTTTATACAATCTATCCTAATCTAGATGCAGAAGAAGTCTATGGATTTATTGAGAAAAACAAGCACAGGATAGAAAAAAAGCATCTGACACCAAGACTGCCTTCTGTTCTTGCAAATTTTATAGTTCACAATAATTCAGGAAAAAAAGACATAGACAGATTTGAACCATATCTAGATGACAGAGCAAGAACATCCTTAATTGTCAGAGCAATAGAAAGAGCGCATTCTTTTTATAGGATCTCTCCTTCAAGAAAAAAAGATTCTCCTTCTCCTGAAGAGGTATTTTCTGAATTTAGAGATTATATAAGCAGGGATTTTGTATATTCTGAGCTTGAAAAAAATATTAATAAGACTCTAAAAGGCAGAATATCAGGATCTGAGATTTCTATGAGTTCAAAGAAAAGAGTAATTGAATTATTAAGAAAGGATTATCTTACAGATGAGCAGACAAAAAGTTTAGTCAGCAGGATTGCCTCTGTACAGTTTGGATACTGCAAGCCAGGATATCATCAAAAAGATCCTGCAGGAGATATCCATGAAAGCCCTGACCCTGAATATGGGCTGCCTTATGCTTTTGAAACAGTAAGAAAGTTTCCTGATGCAGTTGAGCAAGGGTTAGCTAAAAGAATAACAAGAAAATACCTCTCAAATCATTTCTTTCAGGAGGCTGTTGAAAGACGCTCCAGAAAAAAACGAGCATCAAAAGAGATTATTGAAGCCTGCAGATTAGACAGAGATACTGTTGAGCTTGCTTTGGCAGATGCTGTAAGGGGAAGGAGAGGGCTGTTTTCTTTGGGATTTGCAAAAAAAATTCTTGATAAATTCAAGGAATATATCAACAGAGAGTATGTTGCTGAAGCTCTTGCAGAAAAACTGCATGAATATCCAGAACATATGATAAAAGAGTTTGGAGACTACTTATCTGATGAACATATAAAAAGTGCATTTAAATCTTCTGCAAGGAAAAGAGCGCTGGAAGATAATTTTGGTGATATATCAAGATTGGTTGAATCATCAAGGTCAAGATTTACTAAAGAAGAGCTGTCTGATTTCTTCCTGGAACTGTTTGAAGATGTAAAAGAAAACATTCAAGTAAGCAAGTTCAAAGGAAAGAACAGAAAAAAGCAGGATGCTGTCTTTGAATTCTTTAAAAAATTTGCAGAGTATATCCCTAGAAGAGAATCAACAGAAGATTATTTTGAGTTGTTTGACGATTAATGTGATCTTCTTGAATTATATGATATAAAAAGATAATTATAGTACAATAAAACTTAAAAATCAAAATTTTATTTATATTTAAATGGCATTTTATGACTCTGATAAGCATCTAATCCCTATAATGATGCAGCTGATAGCTGAAAATGTAGGAGAGAAAACATATGATTTTGAGCTTGCGAGAGAATGCAGCCGCCATGCAGTTCGTATGTCCCATATAGGAGAATGTTTCAGTTCTGATGCTTTTTCATTCATAGGTGTTCCTGAAAATGTGCTGTCAGAAATTATTTTTGACGGCGATTTTGTAGGCACAGCAGAGAAAATAGTAGAGAGGCTATTGTCTTCTCCTAAACATAGAAATAAAATAGAACAATACCCTATAATAGGGATTGGAACATCTGTTGGTTATGGATTATGCGGAGAGACAAGGCTTTATGTTGTACAAAGATTTAGATGTTAATTTGTTTCTGCAGCCTTCCTTCTTTTTTCAAATTCATCAAACACTTCTTCTGCTAATCTTCTTGCTTCTTCAGGATCATCTGTATATAATATGCGGGCAGTCAGTGATGTGTCAAGAGCAGCATTTGCAGGCAGATCTAAGTCGTGCATTATAAGGTATCTGTTTGGTTCTCCTTGATATTCTAATACAGAAATCCATTCTTTATGCCCAGGAAGTTTGTCACTTTCTGGAATATAAAATTCATTTGCCCTATACAGCTCTACAATCCCTTCTCCTGCCATAATTCTCTTAATTAAAATAAGAACTATAAAAATATTGTGAATATTGCACTATTTTAATAAAAAAAATAAAAATTATTTTCTTTTAATATAATGGCTAATCCCTATTGCTGCTGTTATAACTATAAATATAGCTGCTATTATAACAGGGATATAACTGATTTCTTCTTCTGGGGGCAGCTTTACTTCCTCTTCTATCTCTGGAATTGGAGGCAATTCTTCAGATACTTCTACTTTTTCTTCTATAATGATTCTCTTCTCTTCAGATGTCTCTTTTGCCAGCATCTCTTCAGGCACTAATTCCTCTATCACCTGGAATGTTATCTCTGCAGAAGATGAATAGATCTCTTCCAAAGTCATTGCTATATCAAATATTCCATCTTCATCAACATCAACTTTTGCTGTCTTTCCTATATACAGGTCAACATCTATTGCTTCTGAAGAACGCACTGTTACTGTTATATAATTTGAAAGGATATTTTTGATCTGCGCATAATGCGTGTTGCCTTTTACTGTGAATATCGCTTTGTCTACTCTGTTCATGACCACTGTTTTAGGGGTATTTCCAATATTATTCTTGCTGACTGAAATTCCTCCTCTGCTGCGCCTGCTTGGTGCAGGAGTCTCTGGAGCTTCCGGCTCTGCAGAGGTTGTAAAATTATATACTCCTTCTGTCCGGCAGTTTCCTATCTGATCGCAGCTTGTTACATTATAATAATACAAAGTTGAGGCTGACAAACCGCTTAAACTGACGCTGTTGCTTGTTGTATATGCAGCATTTGAGCTTGTTGACCCAAGCAGTGATGCATTTGTTCCATAATCAACCCTTGAATCAGAATTTTCATCTGTAGTCCATGTTATTCCAGCTCCTGAAGATGATACTGAACTAGATACGCTGCTTATTGTTGGAGGTGTTCCATCAACTTCAACATTTATTGCTTCTGCTGTATTATAATTTCCGTAAAGATCTGTTGCATTTACTGTAATATTATAGTAACCGTCAATTGCAGCAGTCATGTCTGCGACAAAGCTCCATGTATCATCTGATGAATTATATGTTGCAGTTCCTGTAAAAACTGGCATCATGGTAACAGTGATTGTTGAAACAAGTGTAGCGTCTGTTACAGAGCCGGATATGTTATAGTTTGTTATTGAAGGAATTTTTGCTCCAGATGAAGGAACTGTAATTGTTACTGAAGGCCCTGCTGTGTCACAAATAGTTGGGCTTCCAGTCAGCCATCCATCTGATATATTGTATGGATAATAATCAATTGCATCAGTCCTGCTTGAATCAGTCCCTGCAATAAATACAGGGCATGAAGTTCTTCCCCAGTAATTTCCTTCCTGGTTGTATGACAGATTGACTGCGCTGTAAGCAACAGCTGAATAACCTGAATTGTTATAAATATTATTATTGTATATTTTTGAAGTAGTAGTGCCTACCTGAATGCCATCCTGGCATCCTGTGATGTTGTTTAAGGTGATATTGTTGCTGCCTGCGGTGCTTAGCATGCTAATTCCTACATGAGAATTATCATGAATATTATTGCTTATTATTTGGTTTGAACCTGTTTGAGAGAGAGTAATTGCATTAGTGCTTGTTCCGCTTATATCATTATTTTGTATTGTTGTGATAGCTGATTGAAAAACAAAAATTCCAGTGGCTCCTCCTGTGATGTTATTATATGTCAAATCTACATTATCTGATAAGTCTAAACCTATTCCATTATTGAAATTAGTGATTGTGCAGTTATGCACTACAGCATTGTCTGAATTAGAAACATTTACACCTGTTGAACTGCCTGAGCCGCTGATAGTATATCCATCGCAGTCAAGAGTCACGCCTGCAGCAGCAATATTCAACCCATTTCCAGAGCAGCCTGTCAGATTATATGTTAAGGTTACGTCATTATGTATGGTGCTTCCGCAACAAGCTAAGGGATTTTCTGTTAACCAACCATCCATCGAATTATAAGCATAGCTGTCAACAACATTTGCTGCATTTGAATCAGTTCCTGCAATAAATACAGGACAGTTTGTACGTCCCCAGTAATTTCCTTCATAGTTGTAAGAGAGCTCTATTGCTGCATCTGAATAAACTTCATTTACATTGCTGTTGTAAATATTATTATGGTAGATTGTGTTTACATTAGAACTGCTAGCCATATAAATTCCATAACTATTGTTATAGAGATTATTTTCTTTTAATAGATTATCGTTAGAGCCCCCACCAAGTTGTACTCCATAAAGATAGTTATATATTGTGTTGTTAATCAGGCTATTATTGTCTGCGCCGTTATTTAAATAGATTCCCCTTGTAGTACCAAGTGAACTTTTATATATAATATTGTTTGTAAAATTATTTCCTGAATTTGTTGTAGCAATACCTGTACCACAATTGATAAGTGTATTATTATATAGGGTATTGTTGCCTCCATCGACCAATACAGCCCATGGCTCAAAATTTGATATGTTACAATTCTTTATAGTTATATTATTTGCAGAAGATATTCCAACGCCCCAATCAACAGGACCTGAGCTATCCCCACTTATATCATACCCATCACAATCAAGCACTAAATTACTGGTGCTTATTGTCAGCCCATTCCCAGAACATCCAGTCAGATTATCAGAAGCATTCAATGTTCTTGAACCAATGAGTGTATCTCCGCAATTACATGCTGTTGTTGCATTGCAGTTTGCAGCATAAACACCTGCAGAACAAAATATGATTATCACAAATATTAATGTAATAAAAACTAATTTTTTCATTTTAGTATTACCTCTTTTTTATATCATAGGTTTAGCTTAAACCAGCTATCAAGCCCTCCCCCTTTGTAAGAATTCTCCTGCTTATATTTGGTTTAATATATATAATAGATTATATATTCATTATATTTAAACATTTCTGTTTTTAGAAATCAAATCATCTTCAGCTTTCCAGTCACTTCATCAATCTTATCTTCTTCATCAGGGCCTATGCCTGCACATGTCTTTGTTCCAGGAGCAATTACTGTTTTCCCAGCATCTGTGATCAATGCTGTCTTTAATTTATTGTCTTTTGCTTCCTGCAGATATTTTAATAATTCTTTTTCATCCTTTACTTTAAGAACAACTTTTTTTGCTCCTGTTTTTCTCCATTCATCAACTTTCTTCTTGTCAGAATTAAATGCAGCTTCAACAGCAGCATGAGCAACTTGGGCTGAAAGCTTGCCTTTTGGAAGCTTCAAATCATCTCTTACTAATATAACCTGTTTCATATCAGAAAGAGATATTTTTTATTATATAAAACTTTGTTTTTAATTTATACTTAAAAATAAGAAATCTAAGTAAGAGGTACAGGACGCGATCGTGAAGAAGTATATGCCTCTCTGGTATGCACTCTTGCAAAAGTATATCTACTTATAGCATCACATAAAGAAATCAACCCATCTCTTATCTTTTCATCAACTGTTCCGCTGAATTTTAAATGCCTTAGACCAGCTAAATAAGCTTTAAGTTTAGAAAATATTTCTTCTGGACGAAGCTCTTTAAATTTAGGACATGCATCATATAGATAATTGATACTTTTTATGTCTCTGTAAAAATCACCCCCTTCATATGAACCGCAAACACCTTCAAGTCCTTTTCTGGCAGAACTTAACAAATCCCTTATTGTGTCAATATGCAAATCTCTTTGCTCCATTCCTTCTATCCAGGAACCAGTACCTTTTAAGTGATTTACAACGCCATTTGCAGCAAAACATAAGACAAAGCCTCTTGCTCTTTCTTCAAAACTGTGATCATAACTCATATAATAAATTATAATTCAGTAATTTTTAAAGTTTTTGCTAAAATGAGAGAATAAAAATTCATTTATCAATAATGCTTTCTGTTAAGCAGCCTCTGCATAATCATCTTTATATTCTTTTCCCTTTTTATAATGCAGTTCAGGACGTTTTTCAAATTCTTCATTGACTACTTCTGAGATCGCCTGGCCTACTCTCTTGCTTAATCCTGTTAATTTAGAGGAATCATTACCTCCAACACCTTGTCTTAATTCTTTTGGAAGCTCAACCTGGACTCCGCCTTCTTCAGACCTGTTTACGATATTTCTTCCTGTCCCTCTTATATTTCTAGGCATCTTCTTGACATCATATTCAATTACATATTCACTAGGAAGGCTTTCTCTTAATCTTTCTGCAATCTTCCTTCTCATATAAGAATTTTCTCCACCAATATAAACTGTTTTTTCATGGCCTGGCTTGCTGTGCCCGTGTATTGAAATGTTATATTTAGAATGACTGATTACGTCACTCAGCTGATCTGAATGGGTATGGGCAATTTTTGTAGAAGCAACTCTGTGCTTATTTACATCTCCCTGCCTTGATGACATGACATACATAGAAGCAGGAGTTTGTTCATGGATATAATTTGTTATCTGCTCTGTTCCTTGGTCTAATCTTCCTCCATGAACAGCCAGGATTCCAACCTTTCCTTTCTTATCACTATATTCCTTAACTCCTTTCTGTTTAATCACATCTTTGAATTTATTGACCATAATTTTATATTCAGAATTATAGTTTAAATTCTTTTCTATTTTCCTAATCTTTATAAACAACTTTCATTGGAAAACATCTATGGAAGTTATAAGACCAGATGTAATAATGAGTGCAGAGAAGCCTTTGATTGTTGTGGCGCCTCATTCAAGCACTTATGTTTCTCCTGAACTGGAAGAAAGGCTGGCTATCGATGATGAAGAGCAGAAAAGATTCACTGATATGTATTTAGATGAATTATTTGCAGAAACTCCAAATGTAGGAGGTGTTCTTGTTCCTGCTCCTATATCAAGATTTGTTGTTCAATTGAACAAGAAAACAGAAGTAAGGGATGGAAGATTATATGTCTGGGACAATGGGCTGAAATCTTTAGATGAATCAGATCCGAAAAATCCAGACAGCTCATTCGTAAGGTATTCATGGACAGGAAACAAAGTGATGGATCCTGAATTAACAGAGAAGGAGATGATAGATATCTATGAAAAGGTCTATAAACCATTTTTTGAGACAATCGAGAAGGTTGTCAGAGAGGCTCATGCTAAATTTGGTTATTCTGTCATGCTGGTCGCTCATTCTTTTAATCCTGTTAGTTCTAGGGGAAAAAAGAGAAATACACATTTTGTATTAGGCACAAGGGACTGGAGGACAGCAAATACAGACCTTATCAAGATTCTGGCTCATAGGCTTAATGCAGAAAGCAGAAAATCAAGAGACTTGAAGATAGGCATCGATACTTACGGCTTTGACGGGGATTATATAACAGGACATTACAGCAAGGTTGGAGATGCAGAAGAGTTAAGAGCAAAAGATATTGAGCCTAGGAAATGCAATGCAGTACAGATTGAAGTCAATAAAGGATTATATATCTCAAAAGGCACTGACCAGAAACACAGCCTGTTTAAAAGAGCCAAATTAAATATCTCTCATCTTTTAGAGACAGCTGCTAGATATATGCCTAATTATCTTTAGAATTATTCTTCTTCCAGATCTTTTTTATCTTCAGAATCTTCCTGGTCATCTATCTTTTCAGGCTCTTCTATAATCTCTCTTTTTTCTATTGTTTCTAATTCTTCGATTTCTTTTTCAATCTCTTTTTCTTCTTTCTCTGCTTCTGTTTCTTCTTTTTCTTCTGCCTGTTCTTCTTTCAGCTCTCCTTCTTTTTCTTTCATCTTTTTCATCTTCTCTTCTCTTAAGATCCTTTTTTCTTCTGCTGCTTTTCTCTGTTCCTCTTCAATCCTTTCCTGCTCTGCAATCTCTTCTTCAGATATCGGCTCTGTCTCTTTCAAAACATCAGCTATCTTGTTTAGGAAACTATCTCTTGTTTCTTCATTATTGTCATAATAAGCAAATCCTGGTATTGATTCTAATTCAGCAATCCATATCTTTCCATTTTTGTCATAGACAAAGTCTATTGAATAGATCCTTGGCAGATATCTTTGAAATCTGGAATCAACTTCTTTTACAATATCAAGAATCTTATCCGGTATCTGCTCTTTTTTCAGGAAAACCTTTTTTCCTCCTTTTGCGCAGTTTGCAAACAATGAGCCTGGCTCAGCAACTCTTACATAAGAATGATGGATCTCTCCATTTATTATGACAATACGCAAATCATGCACTCCCTGGATGTCTAATTCTTTTATTCCTTTGCTGCTGTCGATAAATTCCTGCACAATATAATCTTTCTTTACTTCTTTTATTTTATTTTTCTTCAGGAACTGGATATCTTTTCCCATTATTCCATATCTTGGCTTAAGGACAACTGTTTCTGTCCCGATCATCGGCAGTATTTCTTTTGCTTCGTTGATATTGCTGACTGCAAATGTTCTTGGAACCAGTTCTGAAAAATAATCATATGTCTGGACCTTGTCCCAGCATAATTTATTGAATCCTGGATTGTTTATGATTTTTATTTTCTTGTTTATCTCTTCTTTTTTCTCATCATTCTTGAAATTTGTTTCAGACCTGTCAAAGATTAATTCCAGCTCTCTGTTTTCAACTATCTGCCAGACATCTTCAAAAACCCATGCTTTTTTAAGTATATTTTTGTCTAACTGTTTGAAATCACTTATCAAGAATCTAATTTCTTTTTCTTTTCCTATCCTGGATAATAATGCAAAGGCCTGATTTGTTCTTTTTTTAGAAAAAGGATGTTCTTCCCATTGGAGAACCTTGTCTCCAAAAAGAATTCCTATAGGTTTCATTTATTCTTCCCCGACAGGGTGCCATCTAACTTCTCTTAAATTAGGTGTTTCAGGAGTAAGCATATATTTATAGCCTTCTTTTGCCAGCTTTTGAGCTTCTTTTTCAATAGCTTCAACAATCTTCTCAGCCATCCTTCTGATCTTTATCTGGTATTTTTTTTCAAGTTTTCTTCCATGCCCTCCCTGGGCAATATTAGTCACTTTGTTCCTGTTTACTCTCTTGACTCCGCCTACAAATTTTCCATCCACAACAAAGGATCTTGTATCCCAATAATATTTTCCGTCGATCAATGAAGGGATTATCTTTTCCTGGACCATATATCCGGGCTTGACTGTGAACCTGTAAGGCATCTTATTGGAATTAGTTATCTTTATGTTTCTGCCGAGGCTGTCATTTGCAGGCTTTACCGCATATCCTTTCCTGAACAGCTTCTTGTTTGCTTTCAGAACTTCTCTTAATTCGTCATTGCTGTCAACCATAAAATATCTTGGAATGTTTATCCCTTTGATATGCTTTACAGCATCATAGCATTTGTTTTTCATCCAGACAATATCTCTTGCAGCCATCGTGTTGATCACATTGACTCCCTCCTGCTCAAATTCTGGATTCATCTGGAAATAGCTTCTTAATATGACGTCCGGCTTTACTTTTCTTCTGCTTGAATTAAGGACATAGGAGTTTCCTCCTCCTTTTTTGAAATTTGTCAATGTAAGCTTTATAAAATTATGATCCAGGAAATAATTTCTTGCAACCCTTAAGTTATCCTGCATATGGCAGATATAGATCTGTTTTTTTAAGAAAGGAGCAATCTTTTCAGGCATCCATGCGCTGTTTTCTTTTTTTTCTGTGAATAGATGATTTTTATTTTGGAATATGCATACATTCTCTCCAGGCAGCCTGTTGATATATTTTGCAAGAGCCTTGACAGTAGTGCAGTCTCCGTTTAATGTTTCGAATTCCTTGTGAACTGTTGAAGCTGAATTTGCCTCTAAAAACCAAGGCTTTCCATCTTTGTCAAAGATGAAATCCAGTCCAGCAACCACATAATGTTTCTTTATTTTATTCATGATATAAAAGCGGAGAACAAATTTATTTTTAAATGTTTCGCAATTTCAGAATATAAACTTCCCGTCTTTGATAATTATTTTTCCGTCAATAAAAATTGAAGGTTTTTTGATGATTCCATCAATATGTACAGGAACATTCACTTTTCCTCCAAATCCCACATTGTTTCCAAATGCCAAGTGGCATGTTCCTTTTACTTTTTCATCTTCCAATGTGTTCCCTGTGATCTTTGCTTTTGGATTTATTCCAATGCCTAATTCAGCAATATTATAGGCTTTCAGGTCTTTGACATCTTTCAATGTTTCTCTTAGGGCTTTTGCTTCTCTTCCTCCTCTTATCTTTACTGCATAGCCTTCTTTGACAATGACAGTTATTTTTGTTTTTATTTTTCTTCTTAAGATAGAGCCGTCTATTTTATATACTCCGTCAGCTGTACCCTCAACCGGAGCTATAAACACCTCTCCTGCAGGAAGATTTTTTATCATTCTTCTTCTAATTATGCCTGAGCATGTTTCTGCAAGCCTTCCTTTAATCGAGAACCTGATATCTGTTCCTGCATTTGATATTACTCTGACTTCTTTTCCTTTTTCCATCAATTTTTTAAGTTTTTTTGTCTGATTTTCCAATAATTTGTAGTTGATATCAATCGCTCTCTTCATCATATCTTCTGTTATACCCGGCATTGAAGCGATCCTTGCCCCTGCTTTTGCTGCATCTCTGGATGCTTTTGTGTGGGTCAAAGAATAAGCTGTAAGTATAAGGATTATATCATATAATTTCATCTTTCTTGCGACATATTTTGGAGGCTCTTCCCCGCTTCTTCTTGCAACAGGTATTGTTATTAGTTTTGCCTCTGTTATTTTCTGGGCTTCTTTCAGCAATACATGAACAAAATCCAGCTTATGCGGATTTGTTATAATAAGAACTTTTTCTCTTTTTTTTATCTTAAGGCAGTCTTTGAGGATAACTCTTGCTGCTGTTTTTAAATCAGACATTATAAGACTGATTATTTTAATAGATTATATAAACGTTTTCTTTGAACAAAAAAGAAATTAGAAAATATTTTTTAGAGCCTCTAGCTTCTTAGCTACTAGTTCCATCTTTGCTATTATCTTTTCACCTTCAGGATAGACTTTATTTTCATCAAGTCTTAATTCAATTGTTGTTATCAGCGTTTTCATTAGACCTAAAACACTTCTAGCTGCGTCTATATTGAGATTTGTCATATTATCACCTTTTAAATTTATATTGTTTAAAAATTACATTTAGTATATATATTTTTCTTTAAAACACAAAGCCTTCTCTTACTACTATATATAATAGTCAGGCTTTGTGTTGGTTAATCGCGCCTTCCAGCTCTCTGTCTTGCTTACTGCTGGAAGGCGCGGAAACAAACGCGCTATATATTATTTTCAATATTGAAAATAATTGATTTCAGAGGATGAGATGCTTGAATTCCGACGATATAGGCTTGATTATTTATAAGCAAAAACCGAAAGCTTTATAAACTCAAAAGTAGTGACATAATCATATGCCAAATAGTGAAGGGAGTTTAGAAAAGTGTACTGACCAATTGGTTAGATGCATGAACATAAGGGAAGGAGAGAACTTTGCCATTGTTGGAGATGATTCTACTGCATATATAATGACAGCTTTAGAGGCAAGCGCTAAGGCTGCTGGAGCTGATGCTAGATTTTATAATGTTTCTGATGAATCAAAATATGGTTCTAGACCATTTACAGATATTCCTAAGGAAATAGCAGAGGTTGTTGAAGCAGCTGCTGTTACTTTTTTTGCAGTTGAAAAGATAGCAACTCCTGAAGTTGATGAACTGCCTACATTCAGAAAGAAAGTTAGTCCGCTGGCAAAAAAGAATGGAAGATATGGATTTCTGCCTGGTCTGAATGAAGCTGTCTTGAAGAAAGCATTTAATGTTGACTATGATGCTGTCAGGGATTTTACATTAAAGACGGGAGAAAGATTCAAGAGATTAAAATCAGCGATCGTTACAACCATGAATGGAACATGCGCTGAATTTGAATTTGATGATGCTGATGAGAAATTTCACTGGATGGTCTCTACAGGAGAGATCAAGAATCCAGGAGATTATGCAAATACAATACCTGCTTATCTGACAACTCATCCTGTTTCTGCATCTGGAAAATGGATTGTTGACGCTGTCTATCAGCCATTGACAACACTAGAGCAATATAAAAAAGATCCAAAAGCACTTTTAGCTGAATTAAGAAGAAATCCCATAACTTTAAGGATAAATGATGTCAATGGAGTCAGCAGGATCACTGATGCAGTGTGCGATAATCCTGAAATACAGGCATTTGCAAGAAAAAAGATCTTTGAGACAGATGAAAATTCCAACAGAATAGGAGAATTTGCAGTAGGCACTAATATAGAAGTTAAAGGCTTAAGCGGAGTAAATATATTAGATGAATGTGTCGGCGGAATCGTAAGGATCGGACATGGATACGGCTACCCTGCAACAGGCGGCAATTATTACAAATCAAATATTCATGCAGATGCTTTGATCCAGAGAGCGACAATGCTGGATACAGAAAATAATGATATTATATTGTTAGATGGAAGATTTTAAGCAAAGAATTAAGTGTTTAAATTCTATAGATTCTCTTTGCGTTTTTGTTCATTATCTTTTCTTTAATATCTAATTTTAGAGAAGTTTCTGCATTTATTACAGCCAATACCTGCAGATATATATTATAATAATATCTCCATGGGTTTTTCATCCTTTTGTTCATTATTGCTTTAAGATCTTTAGCAAGAGTATCATTATCAGGCCTGTTCTCAATTATCTTTGGGCTGAAGCCAAAAGGATAATCTGTTCCATACATCACTTTTGTATCTCCAAACATATTCAATGCTGCCTGGACAGCTCTTTTGTCTATAACCATAGAAGCATCAAAGTAAATGTTTTTGCAGTCTTTTATCTTTTTCAGTTCCTTTTCAAACCATTCAGTGCTGCCTTCCAATGATTTCTTGTAGTCATCATATCTCATTACAAAACCCCAGTAATTGAATCCAAGATGCGGGATTACTGTCCTGATATTGTAGTTCTCTCCTATCATATTTACAAATTTTATATCATCTTCATTATAGCCGTGGGATAATTCCAGGATCATTGCCAGATTGTTTTTTTCTATGAAGTCCAGAGTCTTTTCCTGGACCATCTCTTTAAGCAGAACCTCTTCTCTTCTTTTTTCAGGAACCATCCTTGGATGGAACTTGATTCCATGGAAGATTAAGCTGTGTTTTTTTGCAATCTTTAGAGTCTTGTTCAGTTCTGTTATGTTGTTCAATCCGTATAATACTCCATGGATCCCTTTTTTCATCTCTTTGATCATCAGCCTGTTATTCCACTGCTTTGGATTTATCTCCTTGAAAGGCAGAGGCAGAGGAAATCCGATCATTTCTATTTTAGAATTTGGAAATACTGGATTAAAGATATCAGGATAAGCCATTGATGTTGTGTTTCTGAACAGTCTGTAAGAAATCGGGTGAGGCTTTGATTTTTCAGGCGGAACATTGCCTGCTTTTGCAACTGCATGAACATGAGCGTCTATTATATTTTCAGGAACCCATTCAAGAATCTGCTTTCTAACTCTATCATGCTCTTTTTTTTCTAACATCTAAATTTCTAATAATTCGTTATCTATATAAATTTTTGGATTCTTAAAAACCTGGTCTAGATGTATAATTGCATAGATTGTTCCGCCGAACCAATGATTTGAGCCAATAGCTATATGGGCTGTTCCCAGTGTTTTTTCATCAACGATAGTTGCACCAATTATCTTTGCTTTTGGATTTATACCAATGCCTAATTCTCCTATTCTTCTTATTCCCCACGGGTGTTTTGCTTTTTTGCATGCCCAGTCTAATGTTGCTTTTAATTTTTCAGCTTCTTCTTTTCCCTCTATATCTGTTATCTCTCCATTCTCTATTGTTAATTTTATTGGGTTTTTGATCAGTATTGTGCCTTCTTTTGTTGCAGAGCTTCCGTCAATAACAACTGTTCCAGACACATTCTTCCATTTAGGAGGGATATATACTTCTCCTGCAGGTATGTTTCCTCCTGTTCCCTGCATTTTATAGTCTCCTGCATTTGCTATTGCTTTTTTTCCTTTAATTCCTACTGACAGGTCTGTGCCTGCTTCTGTGGTTATCCTTACTTCATCTGCATTGTCTAGTTTATTTTTTATTCTCATCGCTTTTTCCTGCAGTTGATTGTAATCAACATTCATCGCTTCTAATACATCCTTTATCTTTTCTTTTTCCAAGTTTCCAAGATTTGTTGCAGAAATAAACTTATGAAAATTTTCTTTTGTAAATGTCCTGAAGCTGTTTCCCAGGTTGCCCATCTTTCCCAATTTTTTGGACAATGATAGTATTGCAATATTATTCTGCTTAAGGTCTGCCAGTCCTTTGATCACTTTTTCATCTGCTTTTTCTCCTTTTGCCTTTGTATCCTGGAGTATAAGATGAGCATTAAGATTCAGCTCTCTTGCAGCAAGGAAATAAGAACCAGCTATGATCGGAGCTATCTTGTTTGTCTCTGTTCCTTTGTCTCCGACTATCAAGATCTCTTCTTTTTCTGCATCAAGGCAGTTCTGGAAGATCTGCTTGAAATTTTCTACATTTTCCTTGGCTTTTTCCAATAAATTGTTCTTGTCAAGCCATTCTATCGCTTCATTGCTAATTATCATTTTTCTCCACGAGAATTAGGAAATTTAAGTTTTATTTAAACCTATTTCTTTTTTCTTATCATAGATTTTATCTTTTCAAGGTCTTTTTGTATGTCTGTGATCTCTCTTTCAGCTTTTCTGTTTACCTGGTAGTCATATTTTGCATTTATCCTGTCTCTTTCAGCCTGCCTGTTCTGGCTCATCAGGATAATCGGAGCCTGGATAGCTGCAAGGCATGACAGGACAAAATTCAACAGAATATAAGGATACGGATCCCATTTGTATATAAGCATAAGGCTGTTCATAAACATCCATATAGCAAGAATTATGAAGACCAGTATTATAAATGTCCAGCTTCCAACAAATAAAGTAACAACATCAGATGCTTTCTGGCCAAAAGTTAATTTTTGCTTTAATACTGGATGCTTGTTGTCTTTTTTATGAAATAATTCCACAATATCACCTTTTTTTATTTTATGATAATTTTGTATTTTATAAAAGTTTTGATAGAAACGTTTAAATAGTTTAAATCTTAACTTGTTAATATGGCTATCAATGAGTGGAAGATCTGGAAAAAATTAGGCATTGTCAAGGAGAAAAAAGAGTATGTCAATATCGATAAGGCAATGGAGATAATTCTTGATTTTTTAAATGAAGTGAAGCCTGCTGCTGATGAGCTTGCCAAGCTTTATAACCAGTTCAATGCTTTGAGAAAGATGGAGCTGAAACTGAAGAAAGGAAAAGCAGGGGCTCATGCTATGAAAGACAATATGCAGAAGCAGATAAAGAAATATGACCAGGTAATCAAAGCATATGAGATGCTTGAGCTTGATACAGATGTTAATGGCGAGAGAGTCAAGAAGATTGCAGATAAGCTGACTGAGACCGCTAGAAAATTAAAAGTAAATAAAGATCTGCTTGATAAAGTGACTAGGAGCGACCATTGGACATTTGACTGGTAGGAATTTCTGCGAAATTTTAAAAATAACTTCCTAATTCTTTGGTCTTATGGAAGATTTAACCAATGAGATAAAAGAAGCTCTTAAGAAAAAGAACCCTGATGTTTATCTTCGGGATAATCTTGGGATCTCAAGATCAGAAGCAAGAAAACATATTGCAAGATATCATCATGTTCAGAAGAAAAGATTTGCTCATAATCTATTTGCATCAGCAGCTGCAGCAGTAGTGCTTGGAATAGGCCTTGCTTTATATCAGTCTATTCCTTCGGATCTTCCTGCAGCCCAGGAACAGACAGCTAAGAAAAAAACAGTTGAAGATATTATTTCCAGGCATGCTTATATTGATAAAGTTATTAATCCAGAAGGAGAAGGTGATCTTTATCTTATCGGACAAAAACATTACATCTTTCGTTTTAATGAAAAAGGAAATACAACTGCTGTCCCTTCTTCAAACAAAACGATAGTTGATGTTCAGTGCGATGATTTCTTTCTTCTTAAAGACCTAATCCTTGAGTCAGAGCTGGACTTTGTGATAGGAGAATCAGAAAAGAAAAGAGAATTTGATGTCAGCGAAGAAGGTTTAGAAAAAGGAAGAATATACGGCCCGGGAATCATGGGTTCAAGAAAAAAAGCTTTGAGATTTTTTACTAATAATCCTCATGCTATTGCCTATGAAGCTCTGAAGCACTTTTTGCCTGATAGATTTAAACTTACATCTATAGGAGAAGGAGATGTAAAGGAAAAAAGAGATGAATTAAGAGAAAGAATGAAAGAAAGAGTAAATCTTTACAGGAATACTTATGGGATTAACGGGCGTTTAGATGTCGGTGAAGTGGCAAAGCATGATCCTGTCCTGCTTGGAATAGTAAAAGAAGACTGCGGCTTAAATAATGAGGTTAACAGATGGTATCTTTCTGAAGGCCCAAGATTAGCAGATGAACTAGGCTATAGAAATTTTGCAATAGTCATCGGACTGGGGCATCTTAGAGGGATGATGGAAGAATACAAAGGAAAAAGAAGGCTTCTTGTCATAAGGCCAAAATCTTATCCTATAAATATAAATGATATGCCTCTTGATGGATTTGAAGGCTTTAAACAACATTATGGATTTGATAAATAAATTCTTTTTTTACCGCAAATTTTAAATAGTGTATTGTTAGCTTTATCCTAATATGCTAGCAATTGAGCTTCCAGATGGAACAAAAGCAAATATGAAAGAAGGCAGCACATGCAGGGATGTTGCTGAGATGATTGGGATTGGGCTAGCTAAAGCTGCAGTTGCTGCTAAATTAAACGGAGAATTAGTTAGTTTAGATCATGCTCTGAAGAACAAGGATAAGGTTAGTATTGTTACTAAGGACTCTAAAGAAGGGCTTACTGTTCTTCGCCACAGCGCTTCTCATATATTAGCTTCTGCTGTGAAGAAATTATTTCCAAAAGCTAAATTAGGGATTGGGCCTGCTGTTGAAGACGGATTTTATTATGATTTTGATGTAAAAGAAAGCTTTACACCAGCTGATTTAGCTAAGTTAGAAAAAGAGATGGAAAAAGAGATATCTAAGGATATGCCTTTTGAAAGAAAAGAGGTCTCTGTCTCTGAAGCAAAGAAGATATTCAAGGATGAGCCTTATAAATTAGAATTGATAAAAGATCTTAAAAAGATAAGCATATACAAGCATGGAAAATTTGTTGATCTCTGCAAAGGGCCTCATGTTGATTCTACTGGTGTTGTGAAAGCTGTTAAATTAATGAAAGTTGCAGGAGCATACTGGAAAGGAGATTCTTCTAATAAACAACTGCAGAGAATATACGGGACTGCATTTTATGACAAGAAAGAGCTTCGTAAGTATCTTGTGTTGTTAGAAGAGGCTGAGAAAAGAGACCATAGAAAATTAGGAAAAGTGATGAATCTATTTTCTATACATGATGAAGCACCTGGAATGCCTTTTTTCCATGACAAAGGAAATTTTATCTGGGAAAAGCTGAAAGAATTTATGACTTCAGAGATGAGGGCTTTGAATTATGAGCTTAATAAGACTCCTATTATACTTAATAAAAAATTATGGCTGCAGTCAGGGCATTGGGACCACTACAAGGATAATATGTATTTCACTAAGATAGACAAGGAAGATTATGCTGTAAAGCCTATGAACTGTCCTGGAAATTTATTGATATTTAAGACTAGGCTGCATTCTTATAAGGAGCTGCCTATAAAAGCAGGAGAGTTTGGATTAGTGCATAGGCATGAACTTTCTGGAGTTTTATCAGGATTATTTAGAGTAAGAGTTTTTACACAAGATGATGCTCATGTTTTCTGCACAGAGGAGCAGATAAAAGAAAATGTAATTGAGATCCTTGACCTGATTGACAGGATCTATTCAACATTTGGATTTGAGTATAAGGTTGAATTAAGCACTAAGCCAGAGGATGCAATGGGAGACCCTAAGATGTGGGAGAAAGCTGAAAGGATATTATCAGAAGTTTTGAAAGAGAAGAAGATGAAATATAAATTGAATCCTGGTGAAGGAGCATTTTACGGCCCTAAGATCGATTATCACCTTAAAGATACATTAGGAAGAATGTGGCAGTGCGGAACTGTTCAATTAGATTTTTCCATGCCTGAGAAATTCAACTTAACTTATGAAGGTGAGGATGGACGCAAGCACAGGCCTGTTATGCTTCATAGAGCTATTTATGGTTCATTGGAAAGATTCATGGGGATTCTTATTGAACATTTTGCAGGATGGTTTCCTCTTTGGCTTAATCCATTGCAGGTTAGAGTAATTGCTGTCAATGATAGTTTTAATAATTATGCACTTTCTGTTGTTAAAGAATTGAAGAAGAATGGAATCAGAGCTGATTTTGATGACAGAGCCGAAACAACCGGCAAGAAGGTTAGAGATTCACAGATAGAGAAGATTCCTATAGTTCTGAATGTTGGCGAGAAAGAGAAAAAAGCAGGAACAGTTGCTGTTCGTACTAACAAAGATGGCAAGTTGAAGTTTGGTGTTAAGGTTAAAGATCTGATTTCTAAGATAAAGGAGAATGTTGAGAAAAAAAGTATTGATTTTTCTTTGTAGAAGTTTGAATTCTTAGTTTATAGACTCTGAGAATGTGAAATTTAGCTGAATTCGTATAATAAAGATTATACGAATTCTTCGGCATTTTCCCGCCTTTGGATAAAGAATCTAGTGGGGAAATGCCCAAACACTAAAAACATCTTATCTCCTCCATCTCAAAAAAGCAAATGTAACTAAACCACTCACAGCAACAAAAGAAGCTATTATCACTCCAATAAATGTAAGATCAAAATCTTTCTCATCCTCTTTGTCAGGAGCTTTGATTACCTGCACTGTCTTTTCCTTTGGTTCTTCTGTTTTTTTCATCTCGCAGGATCTTATACTTGTTGATGTTTCTCCGCATTCATTAAAACAATTTCTGAATTGTTCTCCATCTTTGCATTCTGACCAGCTTCCGCAGACAAATTCTGTATTACATTTTATCTCTTCAACAACAATAGGCTTTGGGCGGGGGCTGCTTCCTCCGCCTCCGCCGCTTGGAGGAGGAACATAAACAGGAGCGTCTGCCTGGATGATTCCAGAGTGCTGCAGGCCAGTTATCTTGTAAACATTTCCTCCCAAATCTTCACACCTATATCCATTACTGGATTGATTATTGCACTGCACATGATACTCATTAGTTCCTTTGCAGTTAGAAGTTATTTCAGAAATATTGGAAATATCAGTATCTTTTATGCAGACCCAGTTAAAATTAGGAGAAACATTATGCAGATAGATTGTTTTGGTGTTTTCCTGCTGAATTCCTTTTACAAAGATATAACCTTTTACTGCACCATTTCCTTTCTCCCTTTCTACTGTTATATTTGTAAGATCCAGAATATTCTCAGAAAAATTATAGCTGAATTCAGCCAAAATCTCATTTCCCTGACTAAACATAATATCCAAGGTTGAAGTCATGGAATCCCAATTATTCAAAGTCTCATTTTCAATCAATACATCTATATTTTCACTGGAATTTATATCATTATCATTTCCAATTATACTGTCATTAAAGACAGCCAATGGAAACTCTGAATAATTTCCTGTATAATCATCATCAGTTAATCCAGTCATTGAAAAGCATTTTTTAATATCCAATACTGAAATGCAGTATCCTGTTGCATTATGATCATTGCATACAAAGTCAGGAATGCAGTAATCACATGACTGGTTTAAAGAAGATGGTATGTTATTATCAGAGCTTAATCCAGTTATCTGGTAACATGAATTGTCATCATAATAATTCTTATACTGCAGGTCATCAGGCTGGCATCCTCCAAAAGTGTCATTCAATGTCCAGTTTGGAGTGCAGTAATCACAAACTTCATATGTCCCATTATCAACAGGCAAATCATTTACAGTTCCGCATAAACTTTCATCAATATAATATTTCAATCTAGAATCATTCAATAAGCAAGAATCATACTGCACTGTCCAGTTTTCTGCGCAGATAGGAGGAGACCATGCAGGAGTATTGTCTTTTACAGAGTTATTCGTTAATCTTGTTTGATTTGTTCCATCAGCATTCATTATATATATTTCTTCATTTCCGTCCCTGTCTGAGTAAAAAGTTATCTTTGTCCCGTCAGGAGACCATGAAGGATTTAAATCCCATGCAGGATTATTTGATAGATCTATTTGATTAGAGCCGTCTGCATTCATTACATATACTTCCCTGTTTCCGTCCCTGTCTGAGCCAAAGGCAATCTTTGTTCCATCCGGAGACCATGCAGGATGTGTTTCAATGGCAGGATTGTTTGACAGATTTATCTGATTTGTTCCATCTGCATTCATCACATAGATCTCATAATTTCCGCTTCTGTCTGAAAAGAAAGCAATCTTTGTTCCATCCGGAGACCATACAGGCTGCAAATCACCAGCTGAATTGTTTGTTAATCTTTGAACATTGGAGCCGTCTGCATTCATAGTATAGATCTCATAATTCCCATCTCTGTTTGATTCAAAAACTATTTTTGCTCCCTCTGGAGACCAAGCCGGATATAAATCCTCAACAGAAAGATTATTTGACAGACTTGTTTGGTTGGTGCCGTCTGAATTCATTACATAAATCTGATATATTCCATCCCTTATTGAGAAAAATACTATTTTGCTTCCATCAGGAGACCATTCCGGGCTTTCATCACCATCAGGGTCGCTAGTTAGTCTGGTAGCTCCTGTTCCATCAGGATTCATAGTATAGATTTCAGAATTTCCATCTCTATGTGATTGAAAAGCAATTTTTTCATAAGTAGCTGCTGATGCAATATAAATAAAACTAAAAAGAATACAAAGATATATTAAAAATAATTTAATATGCTTTGCCATAAAGCCCCCTATTAATACAATATATATAATAGACTATATAAATCTTTTCTTAATTAACAGATAGAATCCAGACGGCATTTTTCTACCTTTAAAAAAACATTTTGTTGAAAAATGCCCAAACACTAAATTCTAAATTTTTCTCTTATATTGTTTCTGTTGGAAAAAATTTAGAATCCAAAATCTTTTTTGGAAAAAATATATAAATATCTAAAACATATTTTTAATCCATGGCAAAGGGAGATAAAGTAAAGGTAAGTATTGATACATGCGCTAATCTGCCTGATGATACAGATAGAGTTCTAGAAGAGCATGAGTTTATTGGAGCTGATAAAACAGAAGAAAATGAATATCGAGGAGCTAGAAGATATTGGGATGAGAATGATGCTGTATGCAGATTAACAGGCTATCCTTGTGTTCTTCTATCAGAAATAGCAATGCATGAATATTTTCTAAGAGGAACTGAACGTGAAAGATGCCCTGGTCATAAAAAAATAACAAGAACATATGATGCAGTAGATTATGATCATGAAAAAGGGCTGCCAAGAACAGAACATAGAGGAAGAGTTACTGAATAATTTATTTAAACTTTTCCAGAAAAAATCCAAAACCTATTTAAACATAATCTATTATACTTAAATTATGCACATTTTATACAATCCAAAGAAATCAAGAGTAGATGATCTAAGCCTGTCAGAAAAAGAATTAGATGGGATAGGTATTGAATTAAGGGACAGGATAAGGAATTTCGAAGGAAAGATCAATGATCTGGTATATCTATTGCTGAAAGAAAAGGTTTTCTTAAGAAACAGGATGTGCGTCATCAATAATGTCTGTTTATGGGCTTCTCCCATGTTATATGGCAGGGTTCTCATAGACGAATCTATAGAATTTCTAAGAAGAGATTTTGGCGATTCTTACAGGACAGGCATGATATTATTAAAAGGATATGATCATATAAGCATACTTAAAGAAAATACTGCCTCTGCTGTTCAGCTGCCTCCAAAATTTGCTTCTTTTGATATAAGCGTCAGCGAAAAGGAATTTTATGAATTAAGTATACTGTTTAATGTTGCAAGAAATAATTTTAATGAGATATTGATCAAAAAAGGAAATAAGTGGGATCTTTTGCTTGCAAAAGAATTTTTTTACACAGGAAATGATCAAGAAGGATTTCATGTTTTTACCCAGGAGATGATGGATCAGCTGGAAGGGCCTGATATAAAAAAATACAATCCTTTCTGCATATCAGATACAAGAAATCAAAGACTGAGAGAGATAAATCCCCAGGTTATTGAAGATGTTAAAAAGAAGATGCAGACTAAAAAATCTTTTTTCAGAAAGTTCAAGAAGAAGAAAATTCCTGAATTTAAGGTAACAAAGTCTGATTTTGAGAAAGAGCTTATTGAGGATCCTTTATTCAAAAGATTAGAAGCATTTAATACAATAAACAAGTTTTTTGAGATTGAAAGGTTCTTCAATGAGGTTATTAAAAAAGGAAAGAAATAAAATGAAATGTTCAATATGCGGTGCAGAAGCTAGTTATATGGTTGCTGTTGATAGATATATCAGCAGGATAGCAAAGCAGTTCGTAAACAGATATGCTGCGAGATGCAAGCAATGCCTGGATAAAAAAGAACAATAGGATTAATTTAAACCTTTCTGGTTTATTTCATAGAACTAATCTTCTTAATGCAGTCACTGCAGTATATCCTTTCATTAGGAATCTTAATCTTGCAGTTTAAGCACACATTTTCATACATACTGCTTAATAATATGCCTTTGTTTATAAGACTTTGCTTTTATAAATGATCATCTACCATATTTCAAGATCATCAACAGCAGCTCTTCTTTCTATCATAAAAACATTAATCAATAGAATTTATTTAAACCTTTTTTTTGAAAATTGAATGATCTATTCCAAATCTATCTACAGCTTTTCTCGTAGCTTCATCTTCTGGAAGTCCTTTATATTGGATTAATAGATTAATATAATGATATAATCCCCACCATTTTTCAAGAGATGCTCCAGCTACTTCAAGAATTTTAGATATCTCATATGTTTTAATTTCAAGAGGCATTGTTTGATTCATACTGCCAATAAAACTTTGTTCTGGTTTAGCAGCATAGAATCCAGATTTTTCTGCAATATCATAAACAACCTCTTTGCTTCTATCATGATCTAAACTAGCTGCAACAATAGAAGACCTATTATCAAAATATTTATCTACAGTAACATCAACAGGAGATTCAATATACATTCCTGCTAGAAAATGCCTATTATTTTCTTTTTTTACAGGAGCAAATTCAATAAGGTCATCAGCATACAGCTTAGCTAATTCATCTAAAGATATACCAAGCATACCCTGGACGCATCTGACAGAAAGTTTTTCATACTGAAGTTCAAAAAAATCAGGCCCAATTGTTAAGTGATGTTCCATATTCTAATATAATGCAATTTAAATATAAAGATATTGGATTTAAACATTTCTCAAAAATATAACATTTAATGATAAAGTTGTAGCAAATACTACAGCTTTAGTTTAAATATCTTTTTTCCTTATTATAAGTTGAATTAAAATGGCATATAATCATAAAAGCATCAGCGATACAATCCATGATGTTGTAGAGGAGATGAAAGCGCAGGAGCAGTTTCGTAGAGATGTTGAGCTTGCCAGGTTAAGTTCTAGATATGACTTTAATCCTGAACCTGCTTTTAATGCAGCTATGAATGTAGCAGGTTATAAAAAGGTGATGGTCAGAGGACCTATTGGAATGGAAACTGAAGTTGAATTAAGCCCGTCAATGCAGTATTCATTAGGCATCCCAGGAGGACTGCAGAGATATATGGAAAGTACAGGCTTAAGATGGGCATGGAAGAAAAAATAATCAAATTTTATCTCTTCTGATATTCTTCAATTATCCTCTGGATCCTTGGAGATACCATCTTTGCAAGCTCATCCAGAGACGGATCCTGCAGTGCCTGAAAACGCCAATGGCAGAACTCAGCTAATTCATTATTATCCATGTCTTCATCAACTGCTTCAAACTCTTTTTCTATAGCATAAGAATGATCACCATGAAGCAATTCAACAGCTTCATGAAATGCTTCATATTTCCTATATTTTTCCGGTGTAATATCTTCGCAGACAAAGATAAATTCAGCTAATCCTCCTCCTAAAGAAAATACAGGGCCGAGGTCTGCATCTTCAGGAAGATCTTTTGAACTTATTAAAGCATAAGTAGGTATAAGACCTTTTAAATAAACTTGAACTTTCTCTGCATTTCTATACATCTCTAATAATCTTTCTCCTAACTCAGGGTCTATTTCTGCCATTTTAACTCTATAAATTGTTAATTTAAGTTATTTAAAAACCTTCATAATTTAGAAAATTTACTTAACCCTCCTTATTATGTGCAAAATTATACAATGCAAATTGTACTGCATGCTCTAATTTTTTTGAATCAATATAACATTTAGTGAATATTTCTTCTTGAAGCATTTTTGGGTGAAGCCATTTCCCAAGTCTGGTTTTGTTCTTTGCTAAATAATCCTTTGCTTCCTTCTCCATTTCTCTTATCTGTTCATCTGTCCAGATAAGATAAGGTATATTTATCTTTGATTTGATTGGAACCGAATCTCTGCTCACATGCATAGTTACACAATTATCCTCAGCAAAGAAATCATCAGTGTCTTCATCTTCAAGAGTTGTGCCTGAATAAACTGTATCAATATTATGACGCTCAGATTCATATGTGTGCTGCGGATCTGCAACAATAATACCATATCTTTCTGATTCAGGGGAATTTAAGATAAACTTAAATTCATCCATATCTACATTCCACCTTGAAACAAGTTCACCCAGTAATATATGGCCTGCAAAAAACTTTGCAAGGTCTCCTATCGGGCCGCCTGCAAAGCATACTTCATAATAGTCAGGATTAAATTCATGATACTTCTCATTAAACTTTTCACCTCTTCGAATGTACTCAGGCACAATACATCCATCTAATCTTCTGATTAATTCAGCACTGTTAATATGGAATAATGCTCCTTCAATTTCCTGGCTGCCTGCCTGCATCACTTTTCCAAAGCCTGAATGATAAGCAAAGGTTTCTTCTGATATGATTTCAGTAAAGAATTGAGGAATTTTGCTTGCGCTCAAATGAGAAGCACTCTCTACAATTTCAATTAGAACAGCTTCTGCTTTGGCAGATGAAATATGCTTCACTGCGCGATTAACAGCCTGCTCTTCAAAAATGTCAGAGTTAACTCTAACAATTTCCTGATACAGCTTACGAACCCTATCTAAAAATCCATTATCCATTTTTAACTCTATAAACTGCTAATTTAAGTTATTTAAAAAACTTCTAGAAAAAAATAAAAAATTTAACCTGAAAATCCAGCTGATGGATTTCCAGCTGATAATTCTTCAGAGCATTCAGAAGGCTTGTCAGTAAATCCAGCGCATATAGTCTTCAATAGACTTGCAGGATCTCTTGCACTGTTAACCTTGACACCATTGACAACTAAAGTTGGAGAACCGCTGACTCCATATTTCTCATTCAATTCTTTGTCAATATTAAATCTTGGATATCTTCCGCTTAACCATGAATCTTGGTCATCAAAGCTTTCCTGTATGCCGAATTCATCATCAACTTCATCCATGCATTCATCATCTAAGTCTTCCTCGCTAATTCCCACTTCAACAAGGCATCCATTAAAATCACCTTCTTCCATAAAACATTCAAGATAGTCTAATAGTTCATCTTCATGATCTCTTTGAATACAGTATTGTATCAATTGTGTATACATCTCTTCTTCGCCATGCATTACATAACTGACAAATCTCAGATTGAAATCAATCTCATCTCCTAATAATTCCAAGACAGGGATTATTCCTCTCTCCATCTGCAGTGCATAAGGGCAATGGCTCATTACAAACAAGTCAACAACAGGAACATCTCTTTGCTCAAATTCTACTTCTTCCTCAACTTCTTCAACTTCCTCTTCCTCAATAATCTCAACTAACATATCAGAAGGATCAATGCATCCATTTGCTATGCATTTCTTTATTTCCAGTTCTATCTTTTCGCCAATATCATCATTGAAACCAACAACTGCTTCTTTTCCAACAAATAAAGTAGGAACTCCTCTTGCTTCTATGCCGTATGCCCTGCCCATTTCCTGGAATAATTTATTATTTTTATCATTAAAGTAGATCTCAAATCTTTCAACTTCTAATTGAGAATATTTTTCTTCTAATTCACTTAAAAACAACTCTTCTTTTGCACAATGAGGGCATCCTTCACCATAGAACATATAGACTTCCACTTCATAATCTCCTTCAGGTTCTGGTATATAAGGTTCAGGCTCTTCAGGTTCAGATTCATCATTATCGCATATTTTATTGTTATTCTTGTCCAAACAGCATCCTGTTCCATACCTTATATAAGGAGCATCACACACAACAGGATTAACTGCATGCGCGCTTATAGATTCGTCAACAATATCCTGAACTTCTGCCCTTATCTCAGGCTCATATTTTTCCCTAAACATAGCAACCTGCTCATCAGTGCAGCCGCTAATCAGAATAGTCAGTATAATCAATAACCCAATTGTTATTTTGTGATTCATATTTACCACCCAGTGAATGATTGATTTTAGTTATATTTAAACCTTTCTTAAATCTAAAACCTTCATAACTTCCCATATCAAAAACCTTATATAAAACCTATTGATTTTTGGTTTTGAGATGCAGACTGGATATAGAGATGAATTACCAGATAATGTACTAAGCATTGACTTGTATGTTATAGAGAAGAGATTTCAATTATATTCCATGCTAAAAGATCAGCAGGGAAAACCTTATTCTAAGATAAGACTTTCTGTTTCGCAGCTTATAGGGCTTTTTGATACAGGGATAATCCCTGAAAAAGCAGGAAGAGGAGAGATAAGGCTGTCTTTATTGGAGATAGCAGCAGGCCAGGTTGAGTGCTATGAAGCAAACAGCAGGCAAAATTTTCCTAAAGATCTTCTTAAAAAATATGGATTTAGAAGAAAAGACCTTAATAATCTCATGAATAGCGAGCCTGATATCAAGATCATAATCGGAAATGTAAGAGAAGGAGAGACTGATCCTTTCAAGATGTATCTTGATGAGATATCAACTCATCCTCTGCTGACCAGAAGACAGGAAAAAAGATTAATAGGATTGATCAGGCAGGGAGACCTAGAATCAGAAAGGATAATGATGTGGTGCAACCAAAAGCTTGTTGCTTCTAGTGCTATTAGAACACATAAGAAGACAGGGTATGATAGGATGGATCTGGTGTTAGCAGGAAACATGGGATTAAGAGTAGCGCTGCAGAAATATGATCCAAGCATGGCAAAGTTCAGCACATACGCTCCTTATTGGATAGAGCAGAAGATGAGAAGAGAGATAGCAAATAATAGAAAAGGTTTGCATGTTCCTGTCCATATACAAGATAGCCTGCCAAGATATAAAAAGATGCTTATCCACTATCTTGGAGTTCATGGCAGGCCTCCAACACTGGAAGAAGTATGCCAGGAAACAGGGTGGAAAGAAAACAAGGCAGCAAATGTTTTGAAGGCTACAGATTTTAGCTTTGGTGGATTTCTTGAAGATCATCATTTAAAACCTTCTGCTGATGAACCAATAGAAGACTTTATGATGAAAGAAAAACTTGAAGAGATTTATGATCGTCTTCCTAAAATAAGGTATAAAGAGATAATCAAAAGAAGACACGGCCTTTTTGGATGCAGACAGGAAACATTAGAAGAGATAGGAGAAAGTTTTGATGTAACCAGGGAGAGAGTGAGACAATTGGAAGCAGAAGCGCTTGATTTTTACAGGACAGAGATGGGAGTTCCAACAAAAGTTGTTAACTGGGTGAATGGAAGAAGAATTCCAAAGAGAAAGAAAAAAAATACTGAAGTTGCTGAATAAATTATTTATTTCTTAATCTCTTTTGCTTTTGCAATTATGACACTGTATAGATTTCTGTCAAGCCCGAGAGCAAGCAGATAATCTTTCATAAGCTTCTCTTCAGCTTTGTCAATCTTTCCGTCAGCCAGCAATACCTTTGCAAGCTGAGCAACCATCAGCATAACTCCTTCTGCTGTCAGGTATTTCTGCGAGCTTCTTAGGATCTTGAAAACATCATCATCATCTTTTGATTTAGTGACTTTCTGCACTGCCTTGCTGATATCAT
Source organism: Candidatus Woesearchaeota archaeon (assembly GCA_019322815.1). Classification (GTDB taxonomy): domain Archaea; phylum Nanobdellota; class Nanobdellia; order Woesearchaeales; family WJKL01; genus JAHWIB01. Next base: position 33,207 of record JAHWIB010000004.1, read on the forward strand.
TCTTGAATTCAGGGAATTTTGACGTCACTTTCTTGATCTCTTCTTTTTCTTCTTTGCATATCTTTCCGTCAGCTTTTGCCATATGGGTCATGCAGGCAGCCAATGCAACTGCAAAATTCTTTTTTGCATTTTTCTGGAAATCTTGCCTTTCTTTTTTATTTTTATTGAGCATATCCTTTATCTCTTTCTTGTAAGTCTGCTTGCATTTTACACATCTGTAGAAAGTGTCTATATGGCTTACAGGAAATATCGGAATAAAATACAATGTAAACCATCTTTTCAGATTGCTCAGCTCCAGATCACTGCCGCAGGAAGGGCACGCATTTTTCAGAACATCATTTTCACTGGATCTTGAGATCCTTGTTCTTGCACCGAATAATATTAGCATAGTATCAGGCCTCCATTTGTCAAAATATAGCTAATATAGTGCCAAAAATCATATATTAAGATGTGTTGTCTTAATTGCTACAACAGATAAGAATTATTTCCTGACTTTTAGGCACTTAAGAGTGCCTCTTCCACTAGTATATGAACCTCTGCCAAATAAACAAGGCCCCATTGTTGTATTATAATACAAAACATCATCTTCTCTAGGATGCATAAAATACATACTTTCTGCTACCTTATATCTTGGTTCTTTGCTTGATTTGACTGGCAGCCCTTGATCATTGAATTTCAATTGAACACAGCAGACATTATCTCCCTTGCTAAAATGTTTTTTTCCAACTATTTTTTCCAATCTTTTTCTTTTACCTACCAATCTTTTCCTGACAACTCTATGTTCTGTTTCAATATCCAATCCATCATAACCAGAACCTTCAACAAATTTTGCATCCAGCCATGTCCAAATATTCTTTTCATTGCTGTTTCTGCCGTATACTAACTCTAGAAGTTTTACAGATGAATACCAATCAATAGGATTGCCTGCTCCGTCATATAATCTGCTTCTGTTCTTTGCTGCTCTGTTCACTCCAACCAAATATTTCGCAACCAATGCAGGGGTAGGCATGAAAAAACCTTCTTCAGCAAGCATAAAATGGGTATCTTCCCAGCCTGTTCCAGAAACTTCACATCTTTTTGAGATGCATACATTTGTGCCTGGTATCCTGACAAATTCTGAAAGATCAACATCATTTCTTTTTGGCATTTAAATCACTGTATTTAGGATTTTTTATTAGATAATATTTATTCAATACCCAGCATCTGCATGACATCTACTTCTTTTCCTTTTTCATGCTTTTGGAATGTTGAATATTTGTCTGACATATCACTTTCAGCTATTTTTGAAGGCACAGAAATAGTTAATCTTCTCAATTCATCTTCCATATGTTCTTCTTCAGGGATCCTGCGAAGAATCTGGATGCACTGCCCTCCTTCACTATCTACATATTCAGCTACTCTTACTTCTTCAGTGTCTTCTGGAATTCCTTCTGGAAAAACATATCCTTCTGGAAATAGATAACTTTTAAATATTGTAGGCCTGTCATCAACATCAACATCTCTGGTTATTATTTGCACGCAATCTTTAAATCCTAATATTTTTTCAATATCTGTTTCATTTCCTTTATCATGTCTTTCTGCCTTTTCATCTTTAGAAGGAGAAATAACATTAGGTCTGCCTTCTTGGTTATTAATAAGGCCTGAAATCTCATCTTCAAAACAAAAAGCCTGGTTTCTGTCTTTAGAATAAATAACTACCTGGCCTCCTTTTTCATCTTCAAAAGAATAAGTTCTTACATATCTGGTTCCTTCAGGCACATTTTCTGGAAATTCATATCCCGCTGGATTATATGTTCTCCAAAAGACATTTCTATCTTCAAACCTTCCTTCCCCTGTTTCGATATTAACATACATTTAAACCATCTCCTGCGAATATTTATGATATATCAGTCTAGGTTATTTAAAAAGTTTCGGGAAAATTACTGAAGAGAAATGTTTTTATATCTAAAGATTATTACCTTTTATTATGAAGAAGGAAAGCAATTATCTAAGATATTTTTCCATTGCATCTTTCTTGTATTTTATAATATTCTTTGTCATGCTCAGAAAGGAAGGCATGTATTATTTTATATTATTTTTATCAATAGCCGGATTAGCGCTTTCATTTATGGTAATGAGAAAGAAGTTCTGGGCTTTGGTTCTGCTGATATTTATACTCTTAGTTCCGTTGATGTTTGTTCAATTAGGAGAAAGAAATCAGGCAATAAGACAGCTGGCAAACATTTCCCTGCTGGTTCTTCCATTTGCATTTTACGGAGTTACAATCAAAGTTCCTCTCAGGGGAAAGAAAAAAGATGTTTATCCTAATTATGTAGGGCTTTCTGTCATAATATACTCAATCATAATGTTCATGACTGGATTATTCTTTGTGGCAGTTGATTTTCTTCCTGGAATATTGCTGGCATTTGCCTACAGCATATTCAGCTTCTTCCTTGGATTTAAGCTCCTCAAGAAAAGAAGATGGGCATTGATAACTCTTGTCTCGCTTTTAGGAATTGATATAATAGTGAGAATATATTTTTTGATAATGTACAGGGCAAATATCTTATGGTTAATACTGCCGATTGCCCTAATAATACTTTCTGCTTTTGGCTTCAAATACATTAAGAAATAGATATCTTTCAGTTTCTATATTTTTATCTCGGCCATCTCAAAAGGGTCTTTCATTCCTGCGTGGAGATAAGGCTTTTCAGGATCAAATCTTGCTCCTGCCAGAGCATATTTGTATATATTAGTTATAATATCATAATCTTCAATACCATCTGCTGCTGCTTTGTCAAAAGTTCTTTGGAAGACAAGGCTATGTAATGTATTAAATGAAAAATTTTCTGTATTTATCGGACTGCCAAGAACAATCACATTGCCTTTTGCAGCGCTTACTCCATATCCGATTCCTCTTGCAACCCTCTTTGTCAAAATAGGAACCTCATCATCAAAATATTCAGGATGCTGTGCAGAAAGATCTGTTAAGAAATCAATATATTTAGCAGAATCATTAATGCCTACATAAAATAAGGTGTTGTCATATCTTGCAAAACCCTCTTTAGCAGTTCCTATTGTCTTTATCTTAAAACCCTCTTTAAATTTTCCTACAATAGCTTCTAATATCCCTTTTCTTCCTGCAGCGTCGTGCGCATTGAGGTAGAACCTTGCATGCTTTCCATCAGGAAGCCTATATTCTTTTGTGATAAAACCATAATTTCCATTAAATGGATATAAGAAAATCTTGCTTTTGCCTAATTCCTCTATTTGTTTATATACTTCTTCTCTGGACATTCCTTTTACTTGTTTTCCGAAAACTCCAGTGATTATATCATAATAAGTTTCCCAGTCAGGATATTTATCATAAGTCTGAACTGTCTCACCAACATATTCTATAATCTGCCTTGGACTAAGAAAAGATCTGGATTCCAATACTTTCTGAATATCTTCCATAGATCTTTAAAAGAAATCCAGCTATAAAAACAAAAGTTGTAGCTAATAGAACAACAAGAAATATCTTTAAATAAAACCTTAATTTGATCAATATTATGACGCGTTATTATGAATTGACAATCAGGACAGAAGGCAGACTTTCTTTATATTATGCTGAATGTGAAAGGCCAATAGATTTGGAAGATTTTAGAAACAGACCTCCAAAGATAAAAGGCAGCGCAACACTTGTTGAGATAACTCAACAAACATTTGACAGCAGGGTTGAAGCTATAAGAAGTCAGCTTGACCCTAATTTTCTTTATAACTAATAATATTACTAAAAAGTAGTAAAATGCAAAAGCTTTAAAAATAAATTAATATTTCTTATAAGCTATTATGCCAGAGGACAGATTGCTTGAGGAAATTGTATCTTTAAGACAAAATAGAAGTGCATTAGATATAGCAAGGGAAGCAGGCATTGAAAACAAAACTGCTTCAGACTGCAGAGCTTCACATTTACTTAATATGTACCTGCTTGGGAAGAAAAGAAAAGAACTTGTTGAAGCAGGAGACCAAGGAGATAAAGAAAAATATGAAGCAGACCTTGCGCATGTTGATGAGCTGATTGCCTTTGAAGAAAGAAGATATTCTGAAAATCCTTTAGCCCGAGATTTCTCATTATATCTTAAAATAATTGGAAGCCCATCTGAGTTTGTTTTTAATAAAGCAAGGAATAACCTATTTGGGAAGAGCAGCTGGGAACAAAGATTCTATGGCTTTGAACAAGAATTAAGAAAGGTTAAATATCCTACATTAGGTGAAGGAGAAATAAGACATCTGGAAGGAATCTATTTTGCAGCAAGAGCATCAATAGCAAATGGAGAATTAAGAGATTATATTGCAGAAGATCCTGAAAAGCTGAGAGTAATAGACAGCGCTCTTTCTTGTCTAAAATCTTATATTGATGTTTCAAGAGAAACTCTAAGACTGCATGAAAGAGATAACGGGCCTTTTAAAACTCCGAGATAAATTTTATTCAAGCTTTTTCTAGAAGAAATATAAAAAAAGAAAAAATTAATTATACATCTCCTGCAGTCCTGTTATGTCTGGCAGCTCTAATGTTCTCTTTTTGGTTTCTCCATAATCTCCATACCCATACATTGTCACTTCTGAGCAGGCTGTTTCATATTGGTCTCCAAGTCCAACACCATGGCCAAGTTCATGCACTGCTATGTTCTGCAGATCCATTACTGAAGGATCTAAAGCAGCATCTCCCCACGGGTAATATGTGTTGAATCTTATATCAAACTCAACAATCTGCCTGGATTTTGGAGGTCCTGAAAAATATCCCCATATGATTGTCACTGCAATTGTTCCAGGGTCATCTGCTCCAAAGGATATCTCATTTCTTCCGTCTGGTGCTGTTTCATCATAGTCTGCGCTGTAGTCAACTGCATAAGCATTGTTGAATAATTCGCTGCTTGTTGCATCATCCCATGTTCCTGCAGACACTGCTATTGTATTAGTTACAAATTCTTCTGACAATCCATAAGGATTAGAAGGATTAACATAATAACTAACTGGAAGTGTTTTCCATTCAACGCCTTTTGCCAGGAAACTGTAGCAAGAATCAGCTGGCTCTTCTCCTGAACCGCAGTCAGCAGGGCATTTATTTGCATTTTCTCCTGGTTCACATATTCCGTTGCCGCATGATGTTCCTGGTTTTCCAAATCCTTTTTTATAATGGATAAATACGATCTTTTCCAGGCCTGGCGGCGTCAATACTTTGTCTTCTATCACTGGTGATTTATCTACTTTTGCGTTATCAGGCACGTCTAGATAAATCATAGAAGCAGTTGCTGTCATTGATAGCATTAAGACTGCTATCACCAAAATTGATACTAGTCTTTTTTTCATTTATATTTCCTCCTTTTTTGCATATAATAATACAGCGAGAGGATTTAAAGTAATATTATATAAATTTTACCTAAAATCGAGGTCTGTCCCAAATCTCGTTCGCTCAGCTGAGACTACTATTAAAATAATTATATCAGCTGACGATGCGGTCTTATGATAAGCATCCTAGCTCACTTGCCTATTGGCGACTTGGGACAGACCCTTAAA
>JAHWIB010000005.1 GCA_019322815.1 Candidatus Woesearchaeota archaeon
AACAAGGATAACAGTTTCAGTAAATGAAGATATTCTAGTTCAAATCAGAGAATTAATTAGAAATGAAAGGATCTTTAGAAATAAATCTCATGTTGTTGAATGTGCAATCTATGATTTTTTGAAAAATAAAAGAGGATTAAAATGAAAGAACTAGAAAGAGCGGTTGTAAAAGCAATCAGAAGATTAAGAAACAGCGGGAAATTAAGAGGGGTAAGATTATCAAATTCACATAATCATAATTCAGGAGTTGATTTAGCTTCAGTTAGTGATGAAGATCTAAAGAAATATATTGGAAAAGTTTCAAAAACAGTTTACTTTCATGGTGTAGAACCTGCAAAAAGAAGCTGGCACCAGATAAATGGTTTGATCAGGCCAATGATCAGCGCAGGAATTATAGAATTAGGAAAAGTTCTTCCTTATCTTCCTGGATTAGATAAAAATAATCTCTACAGAGTTATTGGTGTAAAGATTGGCAAAGATACGACAATTGCTCCAAGAGTCCAGTTTGATTATTTCCATCCTGAATTGATTGAAATAGGAGATAAATGCTTAGTAGGAGATGCAGCTAAGTTCTGGACGCATGATTATGGAATTGATAATTTTTTAATGGGCCCGATAAAAATAGGAAATCATGTAAAAATAGGTTCAGAGTCAGTTATAGGTCCAGCAACTACAATAGGAGATAATGTTCAAGTTAATTTTGGTGCATTCATCTATGGAAAAAACATTCCAGATAATGCTGTTGTAAAAGGAAGAGAAAGAAGCAGGTATGAAAGATGAAAAGAACAATCTTATTAGAGCCGACAAAGAATGAATGGGAATCTTTAGCAGTTTTAAATCCAACTGCAATAAAAGAAAAAGATATTGTTCATCTGTTTTACAGAGCAGTTAGATCTCCAAATTATTCTACATTAGGTTATGCTGTAATGAAAAATGGAAAATTAAAAAGATTTAATCAGCCATTTCTTAAGCCTGAATTTGATTATGAAAAAGAAGGTGTTGAAGATCCAAGGATTGTAAAGATTAAAGATAAATTTTACTTACTATACACTGCATGGGATGGAAAGAATGCAAGAATAGCATTAGCTGTTTCAAAAGACATGAAGAATTGGCAGAAAAAAGGAATTGTTAGTCCAAGCATTACATTAAGAGAATCAATTAAGATAACAAAATCAAAGAAATATAAAATATTATGGCAGGCAGAGGCAGAAAAAAGAGACAAAGATTTTAATCTTTTTTTGTTTGATAAGGATGCTGTTCTGTTTCCTGAGAAAATAAATGGAAAATTTGCAATGCTTCATAGGCTGGCTTCAGATATTCAGATAATCTATTTTGATAGTTTTGATGAACTGCAGACAAAAAGATTTTGGTATAATTATATTGAAAATATTGATGATTATGTTTTGATGAAGCCAAAATTTGACTGGGAGAAAGCAAAGATCGGAGCAGGCGCAACACCAATCAAGACAGAAAAAGGATGGCTTTTGCTGTATCATGGAGTAAATATGGATAATGGAAGACAGTATAATGCAGGAATTACTTTATTAGATCTAAAAAACCCGATGAAAATTATAATGAGGATGAAAAAACCTTTGTTCCAGCCAGAGCATGACTGGGAAAAACAAGGAGTTGTAGATAATGTTGTATTTCCAGAAGGAGCTGTCCAGGAAGAAGACAATTTAAATGTATTTTACGGCTGTGCAGACAGCAGAATAGGATTAGCAAAATTCAATTTCAAAAACTTGATGGATAATTTAGCAGAGGTTGCTTAAAAATGACAAATGATCAAGAAGAAAAAATAAGATTAAGAGGGCATCATATTAAGATTTTATGGTTTTATAAGCGTCCAGAGTTATTTGATCTTTCTGATGATGAATATGTGGAAAGGTTTAATCGAGAATGCCCTGATTGGAAAGGCTTTTATTCTGATGAACATCTTCTAAAAATGAGAGATATGTTTAGAAAATTTCTTGAGAATCCTACTTTAAAGTTTGAATATATAGAAGGTCTTGATTCTATTTGTGGAATGTGTGACCATGAAAAAGAATGTGGTGATCCAGAACATATATATCATAAGATGGCAAACCAGCTTGATCAAATGGTTGCAGCTGATATTCCTGAGATGCAAGTAGGACATGATTATGATACAAATGATATATTAGATATATGCAGAAAAAAAGGTTGGTTAGAAGAACAAACTCCAAAAACTTAATATACTTTAATAATTTCTATATATTAGAGGTGATATCTTGATGAAAAAAATAATCTTATTATTGTTTATATTAATAATTAGTTTGTTAATTTTGACTGGCTGCAAAAAAGAAGCTCCAGAAGAACCAACACCCCCATCACCGCCTGGAATGTCTCAGCCAGATAATATTATTGAAAATATATTTTATGATGATATTTCAGCAAAACCGAAACCTTTATATATTACTAACATCAATCTGTAATATTAACCTTATTCTGAAAATGAAAAGGAATTCTAGGTGTTAGATAAAATGGAAGAAAAAGATATAATTAAAACTGGTACTACTACAGTAGGTTTGATTTGCAAAGATGGTGTTGTATTGGCAGCAGACAGGAGAGCAACAGCAGGGCACTTTATAGCATCAACAAAAGTTGAAAAGGTGCTTCAGATAACAGATGATATTGCAGTAACAATAGCAGGAACTGTTTCTGATATCCAATTAGTTGTTAAATTAATAAAAGCTGAATTAAAGCTTAAGGCAATCAGAACAGGAAAAATCAATACAGTAAAAGAAGCAACTAACTTATTGTCTGGAATAGTATATAATAATATAAGAAAATTTAGTTTGATTCCAGGAATATCTCATTTTATTGTTGGAGGAAGAGATGTTACAGGATTCCATATATATGATCTAAGCCCTGACGGAGCTATAGAAGAAATAGAAGATTTTGTAAGCTCAGGATCAGGATCAGTCATGGTATATGGATTGCTGGAAGCAGCTTATAAAAAAGGAATGGCTGTTAAAGACGGAATAGAATTAGCAGTAAAAGGGATAAACAGCGCAATACAAAGAGATGCTGCTTCAGGAAACGGAGTCATTGTTTATACTATAACCGATAAAGGCGTTAAAAAGGTATTAGACAAAAGATTAGATATTAAATTAGAAGCTTAATTTTTTTATTATATTATAAAATATTGAAGAAAAAATTCTGAAATAAAATGGCAGATATATTAAAGGAAATTCTAAAAGAAATTCCAGAAGGAAAAATCAGTGATGCTGGTTTTGAAGGAGCAAATATTGTTCTTTATACAAAAGACAAGGACTTTTTTTTAGATAATAGAGGATTGATCAAGGAAGTTGTTGACAAATTCAAGAAAAGAATAGAATTAAGGCCAGATCCATCTATAACAATGGAACTGGAAAAAGCAGAAAAAACCATAAATAAACTGATCACAAAGGAAGCAGGAATCGCAAATATTATTTTTGATGCTCAAAGAAGCAGAGTTATTATTGAAGCTGAAAAACCAGGATTAGCAATAGGAAAACAAGGGGAATTATTAAGAGAAATAAGAAAAAAGACACTATGGGTTCCATTGATAAGAAGAACTCCTGCTATTAAAAGCAAGCTGATTGAAGGAATCAGATCTGTTTTATACAAAGAATCAGATTACAGGAGAAAATTCCTGAATAAAGTAGGCCATAGGATATATGACGGCTGGATAAGAGAAAAAAAGCAGGAATGGATCAGGATGTCTTTCTTAGGAGGAGCAAGACAAGTTGGCAGAAGCTGCTTATTCCTGCAAACACCTGAAAGCAGGGTGCTCTTAGATTGTGGAGTTAATGTTGCAGCTACTCAAGATACTGACGCTTATCCTATGCTTGAATGCCCTGAATTTAAGATAGAAGAGCTTGATGCTATGATTATAACCCATTCACACTTAGACCATATTGGTTTTGTTCCATATTTATTCAAATATGGTTTTAAAGGCCCTGTCTATATGACAGCTCCTACAAGAGATGTTGGAATCTTGTTGTTATTGGATTATGTTAGAATTATGAAAGCAGAAGGAAAAGAACCAATATTTGATACAGAACATATAAAAGAGATGGTCAAACATACGATCTGTCTTAATTATGAAGAAGTTTCTGATATAACACCTGATGTAAGGATTACATTATACAATGCAGGACATATAATGGGAAGCAGTGTTTGTCATTTGCATATTGCAAACGGCCTGCATAATATTGTTTATACAGGAGATATGAAATACGGCAGAACAATGCTGCTAGAGCCTGCTAATACACAATTCCCAAGAGTTGAAACATTGATAATTGAAAGTACTTACGGAGGAAAAGAAAATGTGCTGCCTCCTCAGCAGGAAGCTGACCAGAAATTAAAAGATATAATAATTGAAACAATAAAAAGAGGAGGAAAAATATTAATGCCTGTTTTAGGATCAGGAAGAGCTCAGGAAGTAATGGTGATGCTTGAAAGCATGGTAAGGAACAAGGAATTAAAAGAAGTTCCTGTTTACATTGATGGAATGGTATGGGATGTTACTGCAATCCATACAGCTTATCCAGAATATCTTAATTCTAATATCAGAAGACAGATATTCCATAAAGACCAGAATCCATTTCTGCATAAAATGTTTAAAAGAATTGGCTCTGCAAAAGAAAGAAAACAAGTCATAGAAGAAACAGGCCCTTGTGTAGTCTTAGCAACATCTGGTATGTTGGTTGGAGGGCCTTCTGTTGAATATCTAAGGCAATTAGCTGATAATCCTAAGAATTCATTGATCTTTACATGTTATCAAGGAGAAGGTTCTTTAGGCCAGAGAATACAAAGAGGAGAAAAGGATCTTTTATTCAAAAATGGCCAAAGACAAGAAATTGTTCCTTTGAAAATGGAAGTTCATAGATTAGAGATTACTGCTCATTCAGACAGGAAACAATTGATGAATTATGTCTATAAATGCAATCCTAGACCTAAAAAAGTTATTGTAAATCATGGAGAGAATTCCAGATGCTTGGATTTAGCTTCTTCTATACATAAAGCAAACAGAGTTGAAACAACTGCTCCTAGAAATCTAGATGCTGTTAGAATTAAGTAAATAATAATGATTTTTCTAACTTAGTAGGCTTTATTTTGGCTTTGGCTTTATGTTGTTGAGGTTTATATTTTGGCTTGCCTTCATATGCCTCATCAATAGGCCTTGCCCAAGAAGGAGCACCTTCTGGTTTTTTATCTCCATAGTAATAGATTGTCATAATAAAATCTTATTCTAGATTTATATAAAGTTTATTACTTAATTATTACTACTAAAAAGAGACTATTAAACCATAATCTTTATAAACAACTTATAACTACTTTAGAGTATGAACATATCTGATTTTATAGCCAAAAGAGCACTTTTATTAGCTGTTATATGTGTTTTCTTAGCTGGTTGGCTTTCAAATACTGTTTACAGCAATCTGACTGATCTGCAGTATGAAGCGCCTTTTACATTTACTTTTAAACTAGATGAATTAGATTCACCTTCTGATCATGTAAAAGAAGATCAAATTAGAGTTTACCAGGACAGGATAGAGATTGATTTAGAAGATGCAATGTGGGCTAGATTTACAGATACAAACAGCATGGACCCTTTATTTGATGCAGAAGCAAATACAATTGAGATAAAACCAGAAAAACCATCAGATATAAATGTTGGAGATATTATTTCTTACAGGCCAAGAGACATGGACAGCTTAATTGTTCATAGAGTGGTAGATATAGGAAATGACAATAAAGGATGGTATGCAGTTGCAAAAGGAGATAATGTTGAACAGCCTGATCCAGACAAAATAAGATTTGATCAGGTAAATGGTGTTTTGGTTGCTATTATTTATTAAAAAAATTTAAATAACCAGGCTTTTTCTTTACATCTGATGGATGAAGAAACTTTAAACAAATTAAAAAAAGCAGGCCAAATAGCAGCAGAAGCAAGAGACTTTGGAATTTCTTTGATTAAGAAAGGAAGTTCTTTGTTAGATGTTACTAAACAAGTTGAAGATAAGGTAATTAAATTAGGAGGGAATATGGCATTTCCTCCTCAGATCAGCTTGAATGACTGTGCAGCTCATTTCTATCCTGATGCTGATGATAAAACTATTTTTGAAGATCAAGTTTGTTCATTAGATGTTGGGGTTCATATAGATGGCTATATTGGTGGAGATACTGCCAGGACTGTTGATTTATCAGGAGAGAATGCTGAACTAGTTAAAGCTTCTCTTGAAGCACTTAATAATGCTTTAAAAATAGTTAAGCCTGGAATTAAAATATCTGAGATTGGTAAAGTTATTCAGGAAACGATTAGTGGCTATGGTTTTGCTCCTGTTAGAAATTTATCAGGCCATGGCTTGGATCAATTTAATATACACACAAAGCCATCTATCCCTAATTATGATAACGGAGATAATACAGAACTCCAAGAAGACCAATTGATAGCTATAGAACCTTTTGCTTCAAAAGGAGCTGGAATAATCTATGAATCTGGAAATGCAACTGTATTTCAATTAATAGGGAAAAAACCTGTAAGAAATATTTTTACAAGACAAATTCTAAAAGAATTGGAAAAATATAATGGATTACCATTCTGCAGAAGATGGCTGACAGAAAAATTCTCTCTGCCAAAAGTAAATTTTGCTTTAAGAGAATTGAAAAATCTGGAAATTTTAAGAGAATATCCTCCATTAGTTGACAGAAATCATGGCTTGATAAGCCAGGCAGAACATACACTGATTGTAAAAGACAAACTTATAATATTAACAAAAAAAGAATAAGATTATTCTTGTATCTGGTCTCTAAGAGCATATAAGAAAGGTATTGCTAATCCGCTTCCATTTCTTATCATATCAATGTACTCATTAGGGTTTCTTACAACACCCAAAGAGACAACAGCTTCTGCTGCTTTATCTTTTCCATCTCCTGACATGAATTGAGCTAAATGAGAAACAGCATGTTCTACATCTCCTTCCATTTCTTCTTCTGATTCTAAAGCATTTATGACTCTTTCAACCAGATATCTATTGCTTGGTTTTTTATTTTCTGCTTCATATTTCACTAATTTTAAAAAAGGCAGAACAGTTTCAGCATCTCCAATAGCTAATGCTCCTAAATAATGATCAACTACTTCTCCTTCATTTAATTCAAGTCCTAATTGTTCTTTTAAAATTCCAGCAGCTGATAATGCAAATCTGTTTCCGCCGTCTAATAAATAATCTGCTACTTCTTGGGCATGTTCCTTAGAACATCCTCCATGAAAACTAGAATATATTACTAGGGTTTTTCCTTCTTCTAAATCTTCTATAACATGATCAAGTGCTTGTAAACTATTTGGCATTTTAATTCCCCTCCTTAATAATACTATATAATGTATATGTTGTATATAAATCTTTCCATAATTTTTAAATATAAGCTTCTTTTACTGTTTATTATGATACTTGAAGCAAGAGTTAGGAAAGCAGAAAAATCTTCATTTGCTAGAATTGATGATAAAGAGATGACTATAAAACAAAGGCCAGGAGATAGTGATTATTCTAATGTTTATCATAGGCTAAGAGATGATGAAAGAATATTTATAATTCCAATTTCAAAAGGAGAATGCCATTTAATTGTTAATTTTAATAATGGTATGGAAGATTATTTTTTTCAGAGAATGTTTGGCAATGAACCCCCAAAAAGAAAAAAAATGAGTTTTTATCAGACCAGGATTGTAGCAGCTAAGAATGCTATAAAATATCAATACTAACTTTGCTTTGTTGCCTTGTTTTCATATCTTTAACAGTCAGCATTCCTGATTTGATTTCATTTTCTCCAATGAAAATTACTTTTTTTGCATTTATAGAATCAGCATAATTCATCTGGTTCTTTATGTTTCTTCCCTGTAGGTCATAATCAACAGAATATTTTTTTCTTAGCTTGTTTATTATTTTCAATGCTTCCTGCTTGTTTTCTTCTCCAATAATAACAATAAAATAATCAACACTGATATCTGGTTTTGGGAGTAAATCTTTTTCTTTTAATAATAAAGATATAGTAGAATATCCCATTCCAAAACCTGTTGCAGATGATTTAGCTCCTCCATATAATTCAACTAAATTATCATATCTTCCTCCGCCAGCCAATGCTCTGAATTTTTCTTCTTTATCATAGATTTCAAAAACAGTTCCTGTGTAATAAGCTAATCCTCTTGCAACAGAAATATCAAACTTGACAAATTTTCCGTCTAAAAAGTTGAAAACTTCTTTTAATTCATTATATCCTTCTTTTGCCAGTTTATTAAGCTTTAATTGTTCTACATCTTTCAATGTCTGGCATTTTAACAATCTCTTTATTTCTTTTGGATCTATTTTTAATAATTTCAATTCTTTTTCAAATTCTTCTGGTGTAATCTTCTTTACTTTATCTATTATTCTTATTAAATCATCCAGTTTATCTTCTTTTACTATTCCCAATAATAATCCCTGCAGTAATTTTCTGTTGTTTATTTTCACAAAGAAATCATCTTCTGTTAATCCTAAATCAGTTAAACAATTGATTGCTAAATTTATGATTTCAGCATCTGCATCTGCTTTATCACAGCCAAACAACTCAACTGAAAGCTGGTAAAATTCTCTTAGTCTTCCTGCCTGCGGCCTTTCATATCTCCACATTCTTGAAAGCCCAAACCATTTTACAGGTTTTTGAATTGATTTCTGCTTTTCAACAAACATTCTTGTGATAGGAGGAGTTAACTCAGCCCTTAAACAGAACTGCTCATCACCTTTTTGCTCTAAAGTAAAGACTTGCTTTTTAATCTCTTCTCCTGACTTCTTTGTTATCAAAGCAAGCTCTTCAAAAGCAGGTGATTCAACTTCATTAAATCCATATCTGTTTGCTGTTTTTCTTAAAGAATTGAATACTCTGTTTCTTATTGATAGATCCTCTGGATAGAAATCAGTTGTTCCAGTTGGTTTTTGGAAATTCTCTTTTATCTCTTTAACAATCTGCTTTTGGACTTTTTCTGCTTCTGGGACTTCCATCTTGCCTCCAGCTCCTGTGATTAATCTTCTAACAGCATCTCTAACACATTCAGAAGAATTTGGATAGATTCCTCTATTTACAAGTTTTTTTATCTCTTCTACTAATCCTCTTGTCAGCCTAATTTGCATTGTTTCCATTACCATAGTAATTTAATTGTAATTAATTATATATAAATGTTTCGAAAAATCCTAGATTTCAGAAACTCAAAAATCTCTGATTTTTGTTGTTTTGTTTTTAAACTAAGATTCTGCCGCTTTTTCAAGCTCTTTTTTAATAAACTGCTCAATCTTAGTTGACATCTTCATTCCATGCAATTCACAATATTTTCTAAATCTTTTTAGTAAATTACTGTCAATAGTAAAATTTGCTCTTTCTTTGTAATTGATCTTTTTTAGCCTGTGAGTTCTGTCATATTCTTCTAGGGCATCAAATAACTCAGGATATTTTGCAATAGCTAAATCTACATTTTTCAATAATTTTTTACCTGATAACATTTTTTATCATCCTCTTGATTTTATTTATATCATTGATGTTTTTAGTAATAATATTTAATATAATCTCAGCTATTTTTTGAGGATCAAATCCTATTTCAAGTTCAGTAAAATAAATTATGATTATTACTGCAGCTGTTCTTTTATTTCCATCTTCAAATACATGGTCTAATAATATTGCTCTGACTAAATATGCTATTTGATCAATCCATGCTTTTGTTTTAATTGAAGATAATGCAAACTCTAAACTGCTTTTATTCATAACTATTCCTTTTGCAAATTTTTTGTTTATGTTTACAATCTCATTTATATAAAACATACATACTAATATGTATATTTAATATATAAATTTTTTGTTAGTTTAGTGTTCCTTTTGTGCTAGGAATGCTGTTTTTTGCAGATTTATCTATCTCGCATGCAGTTTTCATTGCTTTTCCAAAAGCCTTGAATATTGCTTCAATCTTGTGATGGTCTGATCTTCCTTCTGCTTTAATAACAATATTTGCTTCTAGATTTATTGCAAATGCCTGAAAAAAATCTTCTATCAAATCTGTATCTAAATCTCCGCAAAATCTTCTTTTAAATTCAGCTGCGTATTGAATATAAGGCCTTCCTCCAATATCTATTGCAACTGTTGCTAATGATTCATCCATTGGAAAGATGAAATAACTGCTTCTATTGATTCCTAACTTATTTCCTAAAGCAATTTTGAAGGCTTTGCCTAATACAATTCCAGTATCTTCAATCGTGTGATGCTGATCAACTTCTAAATCTCCTTCAATCTCTATTTTTAAGTCAATGTTTGCAAATTTTGCAAATGTCTCTAGCATATGTGTTAAGAATCCAATAGGACTCTTAACTTCATATCTTCCATCTCCATCAATATTCAATTCAATGTTTATCTCTGTTTCATTTGTTTTTCTTGATAATACTGTGTTTCTCATCCTATCTTCCATTGTCATAAGGTGTTATATTTCTGTAGACTTTAATTTCTTCTCCAATTACTGGTTGTTGCTTTTCATTTAGAAAACTACCCAACATTTCTACATATTTTGGGCTAGCTTTCTCAACTTCTAGCATTTCTATAATTTCACTTAATCCAACAAATGTTTTGTCCAGTCTAACTTTTTCAAGGGCTTTTTCATTGCCTTGGCTTTTTATTAATCTGTTTGCTGCATTAAGAGTAATAGGCATAACTAACTCATATACTCCATACATTATCGCAGCATAACAATTTTCTTTTCCGAATTCCATTTTATTCCTCCCTTAGCTGTTTTTTTATAGCTCCCGCTAAGTCAGAGCTTTTTAGGTTTAGTTCATTTATCGAAGAGAAAATAAGCCTGAATAGAGATTATTTTACTCTTAAAAGTTTTTTTAGTTTAGAATTTATTTATTGTAGGCAGCTGAAGCTACCCATGGAATTTTTCAAAAAGAATTAAAGAGATGCAGCTAATTAAAACCAAATTACGCGTTCCGACAATGAATACAATCATCTCTTGCCATTTTTATCGTGAATAATTATAATTGTTGGATGTTTATAAACGTTGTGTTTTTAGAATCATAGAAGTTATTAATTCATAGCAAATTCTACAGAATCTTCTAATGTTTCTTCTACTTCAAATATAATCATATCTGTAATAACATCAGGTATTGCTTCTTCTTTTAATTTAGGAGACTCTTCAGGAAACAATTTTTCATACATATTAAGATATCTAATTGTTTCTGTAATATCTTCTACTAAATGTTTTGCTCTTTCCATTATTTTATCTGCTCTTTTACCTGGCTTTAATCTGCCAATCTTTGCTGCTAATTTCTCGATTTCTTCGTATCTTGCAGAGATATAATGATCAATTGCATCTCTTGGATTTGAATTATTTTTCATATAAGAACATATGGCAATACTGTATTCTACTGAACTTACTATAGCTTCTTTTAATTCAGGAGATTCTTCAGAAAATAATTTATCATACATTTTAAAATATCTAATTGCTTCTGTAAGGTCTCTTACTAAATGTCTGGCTCTTTCCATTTTTTTCATTATTTCATTTGCATTTTTATCTGGCTTCAGGCTGTCAATCTCTGCTGTTAGATTCATTATTTCTCCGTATCTTGCAGAAACATAATGATCAATTGCATCTCTTTGATTTGAATTATATTTCCTATAAGAACATCTAGCAATACTATATTCCATTGGCCTCATTAAATCAAGCAAAGCCATTTTAATATTATTAAGTAATAGTTATATTTAAATCTTTTAAAAATAAGAACATTTAAACAATAATATTTTTTTATGCAGATCTCTAATATTTTATTCACTTTCACAAATAGCTCTAACCCCTGTTTCTATACTTTTAGGGTTATAGCCGCCTTCAAGAACATAGAGAGTTGGAATATTTTTTAACATATCTGCAACAAATCTATAGCTTTTTCCAGTCAGGTTAAAATTAACACCATTAACATCAGGCCCTTGTTTTTCATATTTAGATGTATCAAAACCAGCTGAAACAACAGCAGCATCTGGCTGCAGTCTGTTTATTAAAGGCACAACTTCCTGTTTTAAAAAGTCAATATATTCTTTATCATCAGTTCCAGCTGCCAGATTTCTGACAAAAACATTTGGTTCATCTTCCCAGGAATCACCTACACCAGGCCAGATATCCTCTTGATTGATGCTTATAAAAGAATAATTCTTAGGATTCTGCACCCATAAATCAGTTTTATCATAAAATTTAGAAGAAACGAACTCATGAGTTCCGTCTCCGTGATGAACATCAATATCTAAAATCAGCACTTTTTTACTTTTCTGAAGCATTGTATAAGCAGCTAGTGCCACATTATTAAAAACACAAAATCCTGAACTGGAATTATATTTTGCATGATGTCCAGGAGGCCTTAACAACAAGAAATAACTTTCTCTACTTTCTAAAACCTGTTCTGCAAATCTCTTTGACATGCCTAATGCATAAGCAGCAATATCATATGAACATCTGCTGACAACAGTATCATTATCAAGAAAAGCAGTTTCTCCTTCTTTTAATCCCTTGCATATGCTGCTTACAGAACCAGCATATCCGCTGTCATGAAATTTATGTGCAATCTTTCTAGCTTCTGTTAAGAATCTGCTTGTTTCAGGCTCTTCATAAATCCTTTCAAGGATATTAGATTCAGAAACAGCTTCGACTAATCTTTCCAGTCTTGCAGGACTTTCTGGACATTCATTCCCTGTCTTATGCAGGCAAAAAATAGGATCAGTTAATAGGTTTATCATATACATCCCTTATAATGCTAAATTTAAGTTCTTTATAAAGCTTATTGAATCGAAAGATTTAAATACTAGAACTTCATTCTTTATATAGTATAATAGTCACTATATAGTGGTTAAAAATGGGAGAATTTAATGCAATTTCAGATAATATTGGTAAGGAAGTTTTAGATAGATTAGGCTATAATTCTGATGTTGTTTCTAATTCAGACGAATTGCTTGATTTTGTATGGGAAAGAAAAGAAAGCCTTGAATCCATACTAGCAGAGCAGGATATTGCATTGCAGGATTTCACAGCATGGGTTTATGGATGCAGCCAGGAAAATGGAACAAAACAAGCAAACATTGAGATCTCAGAATATAATGTTAGAGACCATGATATAGCTTCATTGCAGACAGCTTTTGATGCAGAGGTTGTTGGCGGAGAAAAAGAGCAGACTGATTTAGATCCTATAAGATATGTAGCTGTAGATAATGAAACAGGAGAAATATTAGGATATATCTCATTTGCATTTTGTGATAAAAGTGAAGAAAATAGAATAGGAAAATTTGTTTACTTAGATGAACTTTATGTCAGACCAGAATACAGGAAAACTGATATTGGAACCAAACTGCATGATACAATGATTAATCATGCAAAAGCATGGTCAGATGAAGGATTTCACTGCATTCTTACAGACGCTTTTTCAGATGCTTACTCATTCTTTGACAGCTTAGGATATGCTGATATAGGAAACAGCTGGTCAAACGCATATGGGCATAAATTTTATGAAAGGATTAAATCCTTAGATGCACAAGGCCGCAGTATTCTGAGTGAAATATTACAGGAAGAAGACATGTCAGAAGAATATTCAGAAGCCTCAGGCTTCTAAATTCTTATTCTTATATTTGCAGTATTTAACAATAGGGCATTTATAGCACAAAGGTTTTCTTTTAATGCAGATAGTCTGGCCGTGAACAACAAATAATTCATTGACCATAAGCCAATGCTTCTTAGGAATCTTTTTCATCAAGTCAAACATTATCTTGTCAGGATTAGTTTCTTTTGTCCATCCTAATCTATTTGCAATAACTGCAACATGAGTATCAATAGGTATAGCATCCGGCTTGTTAAAAGCATAAACAACAACACATCCAGCAACCTTATAACCTACTCCAGGAAGTGTTAATAACTCTTCCATCTTTTCAGGAACTTTCCCTTTATATTTTTTCAGAATAATCTTTGCTGTTTCCAATATATATTTTGTTTTTTGATTGTAATAGACAGTCCTTTTTATTATCTTTTTAACAATATTTGGATTAGCATTTGCTAACTGTTTTAGTGTCTTGTATTTTTTGAACAATTCTTTTGTTACTGGAATCGTTGCTTTATCATTTGCTCTTGCACTTAAGATTGTAGAAATCAAGATCTTCCATGCAGGATATTTTCTGAACTGGCCTAGCATAGAAATACCCTGCTGTTTTGCCAAAATCCTAAGAATTTTATCTGCATGTTTCATAATAAATAAAAGAAAAAAATTTATCTTTTTGTCTTTTTCTTTTTAGTTTTGCTTCCGCATGGCATTGAATATCACCTCAATTATAATTAAAAGAATTAATATATAAATTTATCTAGAACTTTCCTTTGTTCCTTCCTCTTGATTCAACCTTTTCTAATCTAGAAATAACCTCTTTATATTGAGGATAACCTTGTTTGTAACCTTTCAAAGCAGCTTCAAAACATTTTTCCCAAATTTGATGATGCTTTGATTCTAAAGCCTGCCTTAATAAATGCAGATCAACTGCCTTGTCTTCAACTTTTGTTGAGAAAAAACTTAATCCAAAATCAATAAATTTGATCTCTTTTTCTAAAATCATGTTTGATGTTGTTAAATCACCATGAATAATATCATTTTGATGCAATATTCCTATTTTCTTTCCTATTTCCTCGCTTAATGCAACTGGATCTCTATAAAGAATATCCCTAATCTTATTGCCTTGGATCATATCCATCCTTAACTGCATTGCCTTGTCGCACATATCCATTAATCTAGGAGCAGGAAAATCAATTGCTTTTAATTTATCAAGAACCTTTGCTTCTCTTCTTGTTCTTGCTTTTCTTAATTTCTCATCTATTTCAGGCAGCCTGTAATTCTTCTTAACTCTATCTTTAACAATTGCAGTTCCATCCAGCAAAATTGTTGCTTCTGCTCCTTTGTCCAAGATTTTTTTTGCCATAATAAAAAGAATAAATTATTAGTTTAAAAAACTTATGCTGCTGTACGTTTTTCTGCTTCTTCTTCCTCTTTTTTCTGCTTTTTTTCTGTTGCGTCCTCTATCTTATCTACAAGAGTAGGATGTAATAGTGGTTGTCCTCTATGATCAGATGCATATTCTTGATTCATCCTCAAAATATCATTTAATCCTAATTTTTTCTTAAGCTTGATACGTTCATCTAAATGAGCTATTGCTTCATCTAAATTAAAATTTTCATGATATGCTCCTAAATATTCATAAACTTCTGGTTCAACTGAATATTTTATAATGCCCTTAACATGATCTTCTGTCAAATGGCCGCCAGCAGCTTTTTTTAAAAGAGATGCCACTCTTGGTTTCATTTGTTGGTCATACATTTGTTTAAATAACTCAAAACTTAATTTGTGCTTATGAGTCATGACAATCTTTCTTAATGCAGTTTCTGTTGCCATTCCGCATGCATCCATCAGCAGCTCTTCTTCATATTTATTTGCAGGATTTGCACTAAGAGCTGTTTTAGCATACTTAAGGCCAGTTTTTTTCATATTTTGTACAGCTTTTTCCTGAAGATCCTTGTCATCTTTATATTTTTTAAGATCAACTTCCTTGCCGTCCTCTGAAACTACTAGATCTTCAAATTCTTTATACATCTCTCTATTAGCCATATCCATTCTGTTAACTATCTTCTTTGCTGTTTCAGAATTATTTTTATACTTCTTTAAATCTTGTTCATATTTCTTTTCTTCTTCCATTATAATATCGATTGAAGAATTCATCTTTAAAAATTTTTTGTTTAAGCAGCTTGTCTTTGTACTTCACCAATAAAATAAGGCTTATCTTTTATTGCTCTTGTTTGGATTTCTCCGTATTCTTTGAAAGTCATCAATAATTCAGCCATATCCTGAGCAGAAAGCTCATTTGGATTGATTCTTCCTTCTGTTTTTGTATACTTTACAACATTTTCTCTATTTGGTTCATCCAAACATATCAGTGGAACATGTGATATTCTTTTTACAGTTCCTTCAGATGCTTTACTTACTTGTTTGTAATAATTATCAAATGTTAGATTCTTTCCTAATTCATCAAATAATTGTCTGACAAAACTTCTGTCAAATCCAACTAAATGAGTCATTATATCAGATTCAGTAAATATATCATTAAAATCTCCATAAAGCTGCTTGCCCAGAGTTGCAATACATCCAACTACTTTATTTTCTCCTCCTCTTCTTCCTTTATATTGACCTAATACATTTAGATCAACTTCTTTGCCGTCTTCTGAAAGCCAGTCCTGTTCTGCTCTTAGATAAGCTTCTCTTAATAATCTGTCACGCCCTCTGATTAATCTTTCTGCTTTTTCATTTGCTTTAAAGAAAGCTTTGATTCCTTTTTCATTAACTTCAACACTTGGAGCAGGCTCTAATTTTCTTTCTAATTTGTCTCCTACAGGCTGCTGTTCATCTTCTAATCTAGGAGAATCATCTTCTTCTGGTTGTTCAGGAGTTTGATCTTGATCTGGTGATTCTGGTTGATCAGGCTGCTGCTGATCAGGAGTTTGATTTTGGTCAGGTGTTTGTGGCTGCTGTGCTGGTGGTTGCTGCTGTCCAGGCTGTTGTTGCACTGGCTGCTGCTGAACAGGCGGCTGTGCTGGTGGTTGCTGCTGTCCAGGTTGTTGAGGATATCCTGGTTGAAGTGCTGGTTGCTGTTGCCCTGGAGGCATCTGTCCTTGCAGATAATTTATTAACTGGCCTATCTGATTTCTTAATTCTTCTCCTTGCCCTCTGATATCTCCTTCCATCTCTCCTAATTCTTCTTCTAGACGATGGAAACTATCTACAATAAATCTTCTGTCATCTTCTGTATATTTATCTGGACTATTTTCTAATTCATCTCTTATATAACCAAGTTCAGCCATGATTGCATTAAATTGATCATCATCCATCGGCTGTCCTGGCTGCGGCGCTTGAGGAGGTGTTGGCGGCTGATTTCCAGGAGGCTGAGGATTTGGATTTTGTGGTCCTTGATTTTGATAATTTTGTTCAATTGAATCTAATTTACTATAAATATCATTTAAAAGCGCGCCAATAGTTTGATTAACATCAAGAATTCTTTGTATATTTGGATCTTCTTGATCTGCATTTTTTTCTAATCTTTCAGCTATTTCATAAATTCTCTTAGCTTCTTGATAAACTTTATCAGACAATCCTTTTGCTTCATCAACAGATCTTTCAATTCTTCCTGCTGCATTGTCAGCTGCACTTTCAACTCTTTTAGCAGAATCTTCTACTTTAGTTGCAGCACTTCCAATATCTCCAGCTGCTTTTTTAAGAACTGTTTCTATTCCACTTACAGCTCCGCTTGCAGCAGTTCCTATATCTGAAGCCGCTTTACCAGCTGCACTGCCTATATAACCAGCTGCTTTACCAGCAGCAGTTCCTATATCACTTTCAGCACTACTAGCTGCTCCTTTAATCTTTCTATAAGCATTATCAGCTGCTGTGTCAATTGTACTTGCTGCTCCACCTGCAGCAGTCCCTATATCTGAAGCAGCTCTTCCTGCTGCATTACTTACTTTAGTAGCTGAAGAATCTATATCACTTGCAGCATTTCTAGCTGCTGAACCTATACTAATAAATGCTCTATATGCTGCACTTGAAATATCACTAGCAGCTTTACCGGCTGCACCACTAACCTTAGTAGCAGAAGTATCTATATCAGTAGCAGCTTTTTTAGCTGAACTATCAATTGTACTAGCTGCACCACTTGCAGCACTATTAATCTTTCTATATGCATCATTAGCAGCAGTTCCTATATCTGAAGCAGCTCTTCCTGCTGCATTACTAACCTTTGTAGCTGAAGTATCTATATCTGAAGCTGCTTTACCAGCTGCACTACCTATATCAGTTGAAGCTTGACCAGCAGCTGAACCAATTGTACTAGCTGCACCACTAGCAACATTTCCTATATCTGAAGCAGCACTTTTAGCTGCTGTATCAATATCACTAGCTGCACTATAAGCTGCAGTGCTTATATCAGCAGAAGCACTTCTAGCAGATGAATCAATATCACTAGCAGCCTGACTAGCTGCACTGCCTACTCTTCCTGCTGCATTACTTACTTTAGTAGCTGAAGAATCTATATCTGAAGCAGCACTTTTAGCTGCTGTATCAATATCACTTGCAGCACTATAAGCTGCAGTACTAATATCAGAAGCAGCATGCCTACCAGCAATACCTATATCAGAAGCAGCTTTACCAGCTGCACTGCTAACTTTAGTAGCAGATGTATCAATATCACTTGCAGCTTTTTTAGCTGAACTATCAATTGCACCAGCTGCACCACTAGCAGCACTATCAATCTTTCTATAAGCATCATTTACAGCAGTATCTATTGTATTAGCTGCATTACCTGATGCACTTCTAATATCTCTAACAGCTCCGCTTGCAGCAGAATCAATATCACCTGCAGCACTGCTAGCTGCTGAATCAATCTTTCTATAAGCATTATCAGCTGAGGTATCTATTTTACCAGCTGCGTTATTAGCAGATGTATCAATTGAACTAGCAGCACTACTTGCAGCAGTTCCTATATCACTTGATGCCTGACCAGCTACTCTATCAATTTTTAAATAAGCATCATTAACAGCAGTACCAATATCAATTACTGCTTGAGCTATTATTTGTCTTAATGCAGCATCATCATATTTACATTGACCATGTTGTGTTGGTTGGCCTGGTTGAGGAATATATGTATTTTGAATAAGTTGAACTATCTGGTCAGCTCTTTGTTGAACATAAGCCTTTATAGTGTCAATCACATTCTGATTGTTCACTCTTGGAGTGACTTTCCTTTTTCTTTTTGGAGTTGCTCTTTTTGGAACACCTATCTGAATATTAAAATTTCCTCCTTGTCCGAATGTTGGATCATTTTGAGCTCTATCAATTATATTTTCCATTAAGGTAACTAATCTTTGCTGTAAAGCAGGATCTTTTATATCTCCCTGATAATTTACATTTACAGGGCCTCCTGCTCCTGGGGTTCCTCCTGCAGCTTTTAATGCTTGATTTTCATCATAAAGCTCTCTTACCTGCTGTTCAGAAAAGCCCATCGCATCTGCAAACATCTTTACAACTTCATCTAACAATTGTTGATTTACAGAATTCTTAGCCCCTCTTCTTTTTGCCATTTTATTAGATCAAACCTTTATTTCTTTTTCTTTTTTGCCTTTTTTATAGCTTTTTTTGGTTTGTTTTTTGCTTCTATTGCTTTCTGTGCTTCATCAGGATCTTTGCCTTCTCTGATTGCACTTATTCTTGCCATGCCAATCTCTTTCATAAGCTGAAGATTATTTTTTGTTCTAATAAATGCAATAGTATCTTCAAGTATATAAGTTACATCTGTAGGTTTATTGTTGTAATATGTTGTTCTTAAAAAAGCTTTCTCTGAAGCATCTGTTTTCATCTTTCCTTGATATTGGCTAAGGCTCATTACTCTTAGTTCTGCAATCTTTCTCTTTATAAACTCTGCTTTAGCATATTTTTTCTGTAGATTTGTTATCCTTGTTTCATATGTCTTTTTCTCTCTATCATATTTTGATTGTAATCTTGTTTTTGCAGCTTCAAGAGTTTTAATCTGCCTGTTTAATCCAGGAACCTTTTTTGAACCTTCTCTTGCGTTTTTGTATTTTACATTAAAAGCCACAACTTGTTCTAATTTTTTAGCATAAGTTGGACCAACTTTGTTTTTGTCTTTAACAGAAACTTTCTGTGTTCCATTTTTTAAATAGCTAATAGCAATATCAGTTGTTTGGGCTTTTCTCTTATAAGTGTCAATTTGTCTTTGATAAGAATCATAATCTGACTGTACTGCTTTTTCTATTTCTTTATAAGAACCTTGAACTAAATTTTCTATAGTTACTTGAAGCCTTTTTGCTAAACTTTGAACTCTTTTACCTGTCATTTTTATCTTACCTCACTTAGCCTATCATTTAAATAGTATACAATAACATAGAAACTTATCCTTTATAAAGCTTTCGGTTTTTATTACTCAAAAGTAGTTATAAATCAGTTATTATGCACTGCTGCAGCTGACAGCCTGGTGCTCATATCCTGCACTTCTTCAAGCTGATTTATTACACCTTCTCTTAAAGTAGGATATCTTTCATAAGACCTTAATTGACCTATTTTATGATATATATCAGATAGTTTTCTATTGATCCAGAAGAAATATTCTAAATTTCCTCCCCCCATTGATCTTGTTGAATGTGAATACATTCTTGATCCTCTTGATGGAGAGCCTTCTAATTTTCCTTCGCCTCTTGCTTTGTTTAATAATTTATTTATTAATTCCCAAAGCTCATCAGGAAATACTTCTTTAAAAGCATCAATTCCTTTTTCAGCAACCTCATTTGGATCTATATCTTTCATTGCATTTAGTCTGGCTCTTAATTCATCTCTATCTTTTTGGTAGCCAACTATCTTATCTATCACAGGATAAAAATTTTCAGGAACTTTTTGTTTTAGTTCATCAACCTTTCCTTCTTCTGCTAAAGTGTCAATTTCCTTAGCAATATCTTTGATTGCAAATAATAATTCATGAGCCATTTCTGCATATTTTTCTCTTCCTTCGCTTCTCTCTTCAGAGCTATAAAGCTCATTTTTTAATGCATCAACCTGAGATTTTAAATCATTTGCTCTAAGTTCAGCAGCACCTGCTTTTCTTTCTAACTCAGCAATTCTTTCTTCGTATTCTGCTCCAGCTTCAGCCATTCTTTTTTCATATTCAGTTCCAGCTTCAGCTAGTGTATCTGCTCCCTCTCTAATTGCTTTGTCACGCTCTTTCTCAAGAGCACAACTCTTATTATAAAAACTTCTCATTAGTCTTCTAACAACTTGTAAACTTCTGCCTGATTCATTAGCTCTTGTTTCAGCAAGTTCTGCTCTAATTCTTGTCTTTTTAAGTTGTGTTCTGGCCTCTAATAATTTTTTAGCATAATCTTCTATTTCTTCAGCAGAAGCTTCACGATACCTGTCATTCTCCAAACTTTCATAAAAAGCCTTTCTAACAGTTTCTGTAAATTTTCTCTCTAAATCTTTAACCTTAGCTTCAGCAAGCCTTGCTCTTAGGTCTGTTGCTGAAAGTTTTTCATCAAGTGTTTTTATCTTTTCAGCAGCTTCTTTTTTAGTAGCATCTAAATCAGATTTATATCTAGCATCAGCAGCTTCAAGATCTAACTCTAGATTTAAAATATCATAAAGAGCTTCTCTTCTGGCATCAGCAAGTTCTCTCCCTACATCTTTGACTTTAGCTTCAGCAAGCCTTGCTCTTAGGTCTGTTGCTGAAAGTTTTTCATCAAGTGTTTTTATCTTTTCAGCAGCTTCTTTTTTAGTAGCATCTAAATCAGAATTATATTTAGATTTAGCAGCATCTAATTCTTCTTTATGTTTAATTCTAAGATTTTCTAGATTTATAAAACTCTTAACCTTTGTTTTATAATAATCTAAAACTGGCTGTCTATAACTATCTTTAGGAATATTTTTAATATCTTCTTCAATACTTTTTTCTAAGAATTTATCAAGATCTAACCCACTTTTTTTCTGTTTCTCAAGTAAAGATTTAGCATCTTTTTCATCAATATATCCTATAGTTTCTAATGCTGCAAAAACTCTATTATTTATTTCCATGTGTGCTCTATTTGCAGCTTCCAGAGCTTCAGCATGCTCTTTTCTCAATGCATCCAATTCTTCTTTATGCTTAGCTTTAAGATCTTCTAATTCTTCTTTATGTTTCTTCTTAGCATCTTCTAAATCAGAATCATACTTAGATTTAGCAGCATCCAATTCTTCTTTATGCTTAGCTTTAAGATCTTCTAATTCTTCTTTATGCTTCTTCTTAGCATCTTCTAAATCAGAATCATACTTAGATTTAGCAGCATCTAACTCTTCTTTATGCTTAGCTTTAAGATCTTCTTCTCTTTTATCATATTTAGTTTTAGCATCAGCTAAAGCATCTTCTAAATCAGAATCATACTTAGATTTAGCAGCATCTAACTCTTCTTTATGCTTAGCTTTAAGATCTTCTTCTTTTTTATCATATTTAGTTTTAGCATCAGCTAAAGCCTTTTCTAAATCAGATTTATATTTAGCTTCAGCAGCTTCTAAAGCGCCTTTTAATTCTATTCTATGTGCAGATTCTGCTTCTGTTAATGCAATAGAAATAACTGCAACCCTTCCTCGCAGAGCTTCTAAAGCACCACTCTGTTCTTTTCTAAGCTGCTCTATATATTGATCTTTAAGAGTTACCATGTTCTCTGCAGCAGCTAATCTTTCTTCGAGGTCTTTTTTCTCCCTTTTTATTGCTTCAACATCTTTTTCAGCAGCCTCTCTCTTAGCTGCTTCTTCATCAGCTCTTGCATTAGCTCCTTTGACCTTTAAACCTAAATCACGGAATCTTCCAGGAAGTCCGTTCCACATTTCATTAGTTATAATTGGCTTATCAACAAATACTGGATTTCCTTCTGCATCTTCACCAACTTTTTCTTTTCCCATAGCTACTTCTTCTCCAAGGCCTCTGTATATCTCTGCAGCTTTACTATCTATCATATCTATTTTTTCTACATGTATCCTTAAAGCATTAACTAATCCTTTTGCATTTTGTTGTAATTTTTTTATAAAATTAGCATCCCATATAATATTTCCATATTCATCAAAAGGGATTTCATCTATACCAAGTAAATCTTTTAATCTTTGAGCTTCCATGCTTCCTTTTAAACTAGCTCCTTCTTTCTGTCCTATATCAACAAGACTATCTACTACTTTTTTAATAGAAACCTGTTCGTAATCAAAATCATATGAATTTTGAAATATAAAACTGGATTTTGCTTCTCTTTTTTTATTTTCAAAATCTACTCTAATATATTCTAATTCTTTTGATGGAAGATAATCCAATAAGCTCATAAAATGAGCTGTAGACAATTCATATGTTAATTCCTCAGTAGTATATTCTAAAGCAAGTTCTTTTAAATTTTTTCCTCTCCACTCAAATACTTCTGGTTTTTCAGGCTCTGGTTCTTTTGCTGGAGTCTCACCCCATGTTTGAGCTACTGGTTCTTTCTTTTTCTTGCCAGGACGTCCCTTCTCCCCCTCTCTCATCTTTGCTTCTGTTATCGCTGCATTAAGCCTTTTTTCAAAAGTGTTGACTGAACTTTCTCCCTGCATTTTAAAAAGTTTTCCTCTGAATGCAACAGGTTTTTGAGTTTCTCTTTCCATTATTGTGACAAGCTCATCAACCCCTCCTCTGTTTAATGCAGCAACATAAGTTGAATTTTTTAATATTCTTCCAAAGAATTCTTGCATAGCTTCTCTGAATTTTACTTCATCTTTTTTAAGCTCTTTCAGTCTTTCTGAGCTTTCCAAAGCATTGTTAATCTTTGCTTCTGCTATTCTTGCTCTGTTCTCAAATTCTCCTGCTCTTCTTTCAAGCTCAGATACTCTTTCTGAAGTTGATACTTCACCTGCTCTAAAATCTCTATTTTCAGCTTTTAAAGAAGTATTTTCTGTTTCTAATTCTTTTACTCTAGTACTAAGACTTGCAATTTGATCTCTATAAGGTTGAAGTGGATTATTAGGAGAGAATGCTTCAAGTCCTGCTGGAGCTGCTGCTGGTTGTTGTGATTGAGGAACAGGAGCAGCAGGTACAGGTTGAGGAAATGGAGCAGCAGGAGGCTGTACAGCAGGAAAAGGATACTGCTGAGGAACAGGAGCAGCAGGTGCTTGAGATCTTGCTGCAGGAGGAGCAGGTGCTGCAGGCTCTTCTTCATCTTCAAATAAAAAATCAGGAGGATTTGCTTCAATATCGTTGATAATATCATCAACATTTTCTCCTGCACTTAATCTAGAACTACAATGTTCAAATAATTTTTCTACTATATCTGGCTCGTACTTTGCTAATAGCTTACTTCTAAAATCTGTTTCTCCTGGAAGAAGCTCACGGCCCATACTGCCGCCTCTTCTCTTCTTCTTTTTAGGAATACGTCTTGCCATTTTCTCAAATGATGTTTAACTCCCCAACTATATAGACTAAGAATTAAGTTTTATTTAAACTTTATGGACTTTTGTAACCAATCTGTGACAAGTTCAATGTCTTTTGCATTAACGCCATTAACTTCTAATGTTGCAAATTCAATGATATCTTTATATTTTCTTAATATTTTTTCAATTGGGACATTGCCTTCTCCGATGTGCAGATGAGAATCTTCATAACCATCTCCCCTTTCATCATTATCTGCAACATGGACAATTCTGATATCTAATTCTTCTATTAATCTTGAAATATAATCAACAGGATCATAATTCATTGCTCTTGCTGTAATCATTGCATGGCCTATATCTAAAAGCATTTTCTTTCCTGTTTCTTTTTTTAATCTTTTATAATCCTCAACAGAATGTACTGGAAACACATATCTTTCTTGATATGCAAAAACAGGAACAACTTCTAAATGAAATCTTTCATCATCATATCTCCTCATCAATTTTTCAAGATTATCAAGGCTGCATTCTTCTGCTCTTTCCGCAATATATCCAGGATGAAAAACAACATATTTGCATTCTGGAATTTCATCAGCAGCCTTCATTGCTTTACTAATTGCAGGAGGATTATAAACTGATCTGTATAATCTATTCATAAAATTAACTTCTTGAGTAAGTATTGCTCCATGAATTCCAGCAATCCTATCTTTAATAGAGTCATATACTTTTAAATCAGTTGCAGGTCTAACAGCAGCTTCAAAATAATCTACATTTAGCTTAGAAACTTCTTCTACATTGTCTGGAAATACTCTTATTCCAATTTTTACCATAATTTCTGCAAAATTTGACTTTTTTAAAAAGCTTTTGACTTATATGTCACACATGGTTGTGACTTTTTTGTCGCACTAACATCTAATCTATTATCAATTTGTTTAAATATCTCTAAAACTTATATATCCCATAGTGACAGAAATGTCATAATTATATTAAAAAAGGTGATACTAAAAATGGCAAAGAAAAAAAAGCAAGAATCAAAGAAAGAAGAAGCCCCGCCAGTTCAAGGAGCTCCGCCAAAGATTCCTAAAGAAGTGCAGGAAAAATTAAAGCAGATTAAAGCTAAATTAGATAAATTCTCAAAAAAAGTTATTGAAAAATTTGACAAATATATAATGGGAGTCTCATTGCTGCCTCCTCCAAAACCAAAAGAAGGAGAAAAGGCAGATAAGAACAGGATTGATGTATTGGTTCTGATTGATGATACAGAACCTACTAAGATGACTAAAGGAGAGTTGAGGGAAAAATTAAGCAAAATCATTGATGAGATTGCTAAAGAAACGGACCCTAATATAAAACAGGATACTGTCCTATTGTCAGAAGTCTGGCAAAGCTGCTATGATGGAAAATATGATTTATTAAGATTAATAGCATTAGGCGCTCCAATATATGATGGAGGAATGCTTGGAACAATCAAACTTGCAGAAGTCCATAAATCTATGGTTCTAAAGAAATTTGAAAAATATATTGTCAGTTATGTTTTAGCAGGTTCTGTTGTGCAGGGAAAACCAAATCCAAATGATATTGATGTATATATGGTTATAGATGACACTGATGTCAAGAAGATGACTAGAGCTGAGCTTAAAGACAAGCTTAGAGCAATAATTATAGGAATGGGAATTGAAGCAGGAGAAATAACAGGAGTAAAAGGAAAACTCCATGTACAAGTTTACATCTTGACTGATTTCTGGGATTCATTAAAAGAAGCAAATCCAGTTATCCTTACTTTCCTAAGAGATGGAGTTCCATTCCATGACAGAGGAATCTTCATGGCTTGGAAGCAATTGTTAAGAATGGGAAAGATCAAGCCTTCCTCAGAAGCAATTGATATGTTTATGGGGTCTGGAGAGCAGATGATTACTAGAGTCAGAAATAAGATAAAAGATATAGGGATGGAGGATATTTATTATGCAATATTGACACCTTCACAGGCAGCTATAATGTTGTATGGATTTCCTCCACCAACACCAAGAGAAACTCCTTTAGTATTGAGTGATATCTTTGTCAAAAAAGAAAAGATAATGGAGAAAAAATTTGTAGATATCCTGCAGAATACATTTGATGTCAGAAAATCAATTGAATATGGAGAGAAAAAAGAATTGACAGGAAAAGAGCTTGATGAATTGTTAAGCAATGCAGAAAAATATCTAAAGAGGATAAAGAGATTATTCACACAGATTGAGCATATGAAAGAAGAAGAATCAATTGTCCATATATATGATTCTATAATAACTGTAATAAGAGATGTCTTAAGATTTGAGGGAATTGATAAATTCAACGACACTAATGTTGTTACAATGTTCAAAGATGCGTTAGTTGATCTAGGAAAGATTCCTGATAAATATCTAAGAATGCTTGAAGACATTGTTAAAGCTAAGAAAGACTATGATGCTAAGAAACTGACAAAACATGAAGTTGAAAAAGTAAGAAAAGATTCAGGCCAGTTCATAAGATTCATGGTTGAATATCTACAGAGGAAGAGGGGTAGAGAACTAGAAAAGACAAAGATAAGAGTAAAACATGGAGAAACAATTGGAGAGATCATAATGCTTGGTAAAGAAGCATTTATCATCCATGATATTGATGCAGAAGAGAAAACATTGTCAAAAGCTCCAATCAAGCCGGATGGAAGTTTAGGAACACCAAAAACAACTACATTGAAAGAGATGGAGGAAGCTTTGGCAAAAACAGACATTCCGCCAAGAGTATTCATCAAGCAGCCAATCTTTGATGACTTGAAAAATATTTTTGGAAAAGATGTAGAAGTACTTATTACTTATTAATTTTTTTTCTTTTTTTAAAACTTTCTAGAACCTCTTACTTTTTTAATATATTTTATCTCTGCTTCTACTGTTAAGTCTATTAATCCTCTGAAAAATTTCTCTATAAATTCAGGGCTTACATATCTTTGATTAGAATCACTTGATCCTATTAATCTTCTATAGGTTCTTATATGCCATCTAGGCTGTATCAATTCATATCTTCTTGCAATCTTGACTGCTTTTCTTATTACTTTTCTTTCTCTCCTAGGAAAAATTAATGAGTCTTTAATCTCTTCATATGTCTTTAGTCCCACAATTCCTGGATTATTATCTATCTTTGACTGGGCTACTTCTCTTCCAATTCCATCTATCCTTTCTTGATACATAAGGATATTTCTTGCATCGCATCTTGCTGTTTCTCCATATAAAGATTTATCTTCACCATCTATACAGAGACTCATGACCATATTAATATAGAAATCCATTATTTTTTCCCCCATATTTAATGGGAAAGTCTTGACATCTAACTGAGGAATTTCTCTTTTCATTTTTGGCTTGACTAGCTGATCTTTTCTGAATCCTATTGGATACTGATCAAGAAATTCATATCTTCCAAACTCAGAATCCATGTCCTGCTCTTTTTTTAGGCGATACTCCAGCCATGAATAACCATCAGAAAATTCATCTATAAACACTCCTTTGTTTAAAGGAAATCTAGACCTGTCTTTAAGTCCGCTGATAATCTGTTCTGTTAACTGGTCTAATCTTACTCTCAAATCCTGTAAATTGATTGCCATAAGGAACCACTATCTTTTAGTTTTATAAAAAACTTCTATTTTTATTTATTTCTCCTGCTCCTTTGATAATTTGTTGGATTAGAAAAATTTTTATAAATAGTTAATATAAAATCTAAAAAAGAGGTATTATAATGAAAAGTATATTCACAATAAAAGATTTCAATGTAAAAAACAAAAGAGTTCTTGTAAGAGTTGATTTTAATGTTCCTTTGGATAAAAAAGGAAACATTACAGATGACAAAAGAATCAAAGCAGCATTGCCTACAATAAATTATCTTATAAAAAACAAAGCAATGGTTATTCTTATGTCTCATTTAGGAAGACCAAAAGGAGAGATAACAAACCAGTTAAAGATGGACAAGGTTGCAGAGAGGCTTGAAAAACTTCTTAAGAAAAAAGTCTACAAACTAGATGACTGTATTGGACAAGATGTTGAAGATTTTATTGACAAAATGGTTGACAAAGAAGTTGTTCTCCTGGAAAATTTAAGATTCTATAAAGAAGAAAAAGAAAATGATTTAGAATTTGCAAATTCATTGGCAGACTTGGCAGATTTATACATAAATGATGCATTTGGAACATGCCACAGAGCACATGCTTCTGTTGAAGGAATTACAAAATATATTCCAGCAGCAGCTGGTTTCTTGCTGCAAAAAGAGATAGAAATAATGGGCAGTGCTTTAACAAAACCAAAAAAACCATTCATTGCAATAATGGGTGGTGTAAAAGTTTCAGATAAGATCAATGCAATAAACAACCTTCTGAAAAAAGTAGATAAATTATTGATAGGAGGAGCAATGATGTTTACTTTCCTGAAAAGCAAGGGTATAAAAACAGGAAAAAGTTTAGTTGAAGAAGATAAATTAAGCTTAGCAAAAAACTTATTGAAAAAAGCTAAAGGAAAATTAGTTCTTCCAGTTGATACAATAGCTGCAGCTAAAATAGATAAAAAAGCAGAATCAAGAACAGTAGATATAGATAATATTCCTAAAAATATGATTGGAGTAGATATCGGCCCGAAAACAGTAAAGCTTTACAAAAAAATAATCTCAAAAGCAAAAACAATTATCTGGAACGGCCCGATGGGAGTTTTCGAAATCTCTAAATTTGCAAAAGGAACAAGTGAGATTGCAAAAATTCTGGCAAGACCAAAAGCAATTACAATTGTAGGTGGAGGAGATTCTGCTGCTGCAATTGAAAAATTAAAATTAGAGAAGAAATTAACTCATGTTTCTACAGGCGGCGGAGCTTCTTTGGAATTCTTAGAAGGAAAAAAACTTCCTGCAATCCAGGCATTAGAGAAAAATTATAAGAGATTCAAATAATTTTTACTTAATCTTTTTTTTATTCTTGTTATTACTTCCAAATAACAAAATAAACAAAACATTTATAAATAACCAAGGTTATATAAATGAAGTTGGGGGTAATTTGAGGCTAGATTAAATGGTTAGAGCAAATAATGCAACATTAGACAGCAAAGTCGGTTCTTTTTTTAGACGTTTACTAGTAGCAGGAACTATCACATTAGCTGCTCTCTTTGGATCAAATTGTACACCTGCAGGACAGGCTCAATATTCAAACTGGCCAAGACCAAAATCATTTGAATCAGCACCAGAAAAACATTATGACAGGCATATAGATGATAATAAAAATTCTGAATTATATAACCTTTTAAGATTTGACAGCAGTTGTGAATCTTCAAGTTATCCAATTAATAAAATACAGAAAGTTCTTAAGCTTAAAAAATCATGTGGAGCATCAAATCACTCATCAAATTGTATAACAGCTTCTATGCATGGATTAGGAGATGCTCCAGATAAATCTATTTTAGTGACTCTTAGAGATAGAAGATTAGAATATGTTATTGAAGGAGATGATAAATCTTTCTTAGAGATTACTTATGATCCAGGCAAGGGTTTTGGAGCAGAATATGATGAAAGAGGCAAAATAACAGTTTTAGGACCAAGATTAAGATTAAGACATTATAGAGTTAAGAATGGCAAAGTAGTCACTCCTGTGCCAAAAGGAGGTTCTAACTCCAGTGAAAAACCAATTATAGAATATATAAGAGGAGATAGAATGATCACAGATTGGAGAACTATAGAAAATCTTCATTATTTCTTAAAAACAAATTTTGGGGCATCCATATTGACAGAAGAAGAAATTGCTGAAGTAGAATATTTCTCAAATGGTCCAGAAAGATTAAAAGCGCGTATTGAAAATATAACAGGAAAAATATCTGTTAAAGTTAAGAAAGGCGAATATGAACGTAAAGAAAAACCTCTTCTTGTAAAATCTGCTTTATTGCTTGAATATGCAGAACTATACAGAAAAATAAATAAACGTGCAAGCACATCTGAAAGAGAAATACAAAAAATATCAAAAATAAATGAAGCATTAAGAGATAAATATTATTCTTTATTAGATGAATATAGAAACAAAGGATGGGAAACAGATCCTAATGCAAAATTAGATAAACGTGAACAAATTAATAGATATTTGCAAGAGCAGGCAATTTTGCGAAACCTTGAAAAAGTAAAAGAATATATAGGTATATTTGAATAAAAATGAAACTAATAAAAACACTTACTGATGCACTTTCAGCTGCTTACAAGAGCACTGCTCTAAAGGTAGGAGGGATTCTCCTTGCAGGTTCAATATTCAGCGGTTGTCTTAAAGAATATTTTACAGGATATTGCCCTCCAAAAGCATGGCAAACTCAAATATCATTAAGTGAAGACAGTTTTGGTATAAGAGGCCAGGGAAATTTTAATGGAACTAATTCTTCTATAGATGCAGATATAACTCATAATACAAATGAGACAGTTATTGAACCAACAGGAAGCAGTGTTGAAGAATCTGAAACAGTTCTTGATGTTAATATTAAGCCAAAGAATGACGGAAGTCTTTCAATCAGGCCAGTAATAGCAACTAGCGGACTGACAGTTACATCATCTGCAGGGCAGATGGAATCTGATCTAGAATCAACATTATTATCAGCTGATTTATTATGGCGATTTGGAGCTACTAATAGAGTTCTAGCAAGATTATATGGAAAAGATTCAACAGAAAAGATGCCTATAGTTGGTGATACTGAAACAACACAAAGAGGAATATATATTGAATCATCATTAGGGATGTTCTTGCCTTTATTGTCATATGAAACTAATAAAATAAGTTTAGGCGGAAGTACAGTAGATGCAAAAGAACTTCAAGCAGGTACATCATTATGGATGAATGCTGGAGAAAATATAATGGGCTCAGTTGGAGCATATGCTGTTTTTACTGATGATGGCACAGAAAAAGAAACAAAAGTTGTAGTGCCTGCAAGTTTAGAACTGAAATATGGAAAAGGAGTTCTTGGTTTTGATGGAACCTTTGACGGAACTTTAACAAGTTTAGGAGTTCACGGCTGTTTTGGAGGAGATGACTTATCTAAAAATGTGCGGGAATTTAGCAGGTTCATAAATAGATTGCAGTCATTAAATTATCTTGAAAGAGGAGTTCCAGCTTCATTAATTAAGAATAGAAGATTTGATTTAAGCAGAGACTTAGAAAGAAACCTTGACACTAGATTATTTTATTTTGTTGGAGCAAGACAGGAGCAGGATATGGACGGCAACATTGTAGTAAAGCCTTATGCTTATATTGGAGTGCCTTTTTCTACAAAAGGCGGTAAAAAAGTCAATATAGGAGCAACTTATGGTCCTTTTGCAGTTGTATTTGCAGAAGATATTGTTAGAAGTCAAGGCGGAGTAATAGGAAATATCCAATTAAATGATTCATCACATCTTTATATTGCTGTTCAGCGTTATAATTTTGAAAATAGAAGAGATACAACTAGATATGATTTAGGATTATTGATTCCATTGAAATAATCACAACAATTTTATATTCAAAATATATAATAAAAAGAGGGGTGCGGGTAATATGAAAATTAAAAATTTAGTTATATTAGGGTGTATATTATTTTTATTAAATATTTCTCTAGTTCTTGCTATTGCTCCATTTATTGAATTTACTGTAGATTCAACAAGTGTTGCATCAGAAGTTCAATTAAGAGCAAAAGCAGTTGATGCATCACCAACAAACCGTGGAATCTCATGGATAAGATTTTATTATGATAATGGCACTTTGATAGAAGAAAAGAACTGTGGAAATCTTCCATCCTGTAAATTTATTACAAATGTTACTCAAACATCAGCAGGAAATTATACCTTTTATGCTAGAGCATGGAATAGGGCAGATCAAAAAACAACCTCAAGTCCAGTAACTGTTTGGTTTAGCGGAAAAACACATTCAACATGTTCATTGACATTCAGCCCAGCTTCTCCCCAAACATATGGAACACCTGTAAATGCATCATGTTCATGTGATAATCCAGAAGCTTCTGCTGTTTTAACTAGAAATGGAGCAGATGTAACTGCTTCAGAAAATAACCAGCTTGTTGTTTTAGGAGCAGGGCCTCATAATTATAACTGCAGTGTCATTGAAACTCCAAATTATTCCTCAGCTGAAAACTTATCAACATATGATATCAATCAAGCTCCAACTGTTTTGAATTTAACTGCCTTGCCTTCTTGGACAGAGAGTGTAGGAGTACAAACAACTGTTTCATGTATTGCAGACAATTCAGAGGTTGCTGTATCATTATTTAGAGATGGATCTCCTGTTGCTTCAAATCCTGATGTTCAAACATTAGCTAATGGAACTTACGTTTATACATGCAATGCAACTGCTTCACAAAATTATTCAGCACCAGCACAGCAGCAAAATACTTTGACAATCAATACATTACCTCCTGTTAATGTTGTATGGAATAGTCCAGTACTAAATATGGGAAGCACTTTCTCAGGAACAATAGAAACAGATTTTGAAAATATAACTTCAGCAGGTGCAAACACTAATGTTAATATTGCATGCACTTCAGGAGACTGCAGCACATTTACAAACAATTGGATAAATGGAACAAATATGGCTGACGCTGAAACACAACAAGTTGATTTTATCTGCAACAACTCAGTTGTTGGAAACTATTCAGCTTTATTTGATGTTACTTCAGACGAATTCCCTGCAGGAGACCAGATTAATGTTAGCTGTGAAATAATTCCAGTGCCACCTGTTCTTATTCAATGGAATCAGGCTGTTTTAGATTTAGGTTCAGGAGAACAAGGTGCAGGAGCTTTAACAGGCTCAGAAAATATAACAGCATCAGGAGATGATCATACTAATGTTAATGTTGCATGTACAGGAGATTGTACAGAAATAACTAATGACTGGACAAACGGATCTAGTATGTTTGAAGATGAAAGCCTTGCAGTCACATTTACATGTTCAGATACTGCAGTCGGCGCTTATTCAGCTGTATTTGATGTTGTTTCTGATGAAGATACAACTCCAAATCAAATAACAGTTAATTGTGATATAACTATTCCAATTGCTTCAACTGGAAATGTTTTGCTAAATGAATTCCTGGCTGATGGAACCATTCCAACAACAGAAGATGATGAGTTTATTGAAATTTATAATAATGATTCAGTAATAATTGATTTAGATGGATGGAATATAGGAGATACATCCTCAAACTATACAATACCATCAGGAACTTTGCTTAATCCAGGAAGCTTCTTTGCAGTTAATAAAAGTGTTTCAAGTATTGCTTTAAGTAATAGTGGAGATACAATAAATGTATATGATAGTCTTGGAGCATTGATTGATACTTATACATATACTGCATCTGCTGAAGGCATTTCCTCTGGATTATATCCAGATGGTGTAATCAATACTTGGCAGGATATGTTAAAACCAACACCAGGAGCTTCAAATCTTCCTTTAGTTAATGTTTTATGGAATCAAGCTGTTTTAGATCTAGGCACTGGAGACCAAGGAGCAGGAGCTTTAACAGGCACTGCTGATATAATATCAATGAATGCAAACACTAATGTTAATGTTGCATGTACAGGAGACTGTACAGAAATAACACATAACTGGACAAATGGAACAAATATGGCTGATGCAGAAACGCAAACAGTTGGATTTAGCTGTGATGATACAACTGTTGGAGTTTATTCAGCTGTGTTTGATGTAGTTTCTGATGAATTTCCAACAGGAGATCAGATTACATTAAGCTGTGAAATACTTTTAGTTCCTGTTTATGGTGTTACATTAACAGATCCATCAGATTTGACAGTAGATGATTCAACAAATGCTGTTTATACAATAACTATTACAAATACTGGAAATCAAGCTGATGTTTTTGATTTAGCTCGTAATAATATTGATGGAGCAGCAACAGCTGATCTTAATCAATCAACAGTAAGTTTAGCAGCAGGAGCAAGCGCTGACATTACTTTAACTGTTGCAGATTCAACATCAGGAACATATGCTGTAAATGTAACCGCAGCTTCACAGACAGACATAACAGTAGCTGATGAAATCCAGACAATAACAACTGTAACAACAGGCCCTGTTTATGGAGTTAGTGTAGCTAATTTAGATTTAAATCAAGAAGTAACAAATACTCAAACAGCTGTTTATAGTATTCAGATTACAAATGCAGGAAACCAAGTTGATAGTTTTGATTTAATTGTTAACAATTTAGATAATGCAGATACAGCTTCAATTAGTCCTATTTTAGTTACTAATATAAATCCAGGAGCAACAGCAAATGTTCTATTATCTGTTGCAGATTCAACACCGGGATTATATACAGTAACTGTGACTGCTGTTTCTCAGACAGATTCAAATGCTAATGATACAACCGCTGATATACAAACAAATATTGTGCAGGCTGTTGGAAGCATGAGCGGAACTGTTTCAGACGGCACTAATAATATTTATAATGCAAAGGTTGAACTTAGACAAGGAGCTTCTGTTATAGCTTCAACAAACACAGATGCTAATGGAGACTATTCATTTTCAAACGTGGATGTGGGGACTTATGATGTTGCTGTAATAAAATCAGGATTTAATGATGATGTGCAGTCAGTTACATTAAATGATATTTCAAATACTGTTCATGATGTAATTTTAACACCAGCATCCTTTGCAGGAACAATAACTGGTACCATACTTGATGGAACAGATGGAGTTACAACTGTTTCAGGAGCAACTGTAACAATAACAAGATCAGATACAGCACAGGTTGTTCAGATAGCAGCTTCAGATGGTTCAGGAGATTATGTTTTCTTAGGATTACAACCAACTGTTGGATTCACTTATAATTTAGATGTTAATGTTCCTTATAGTGGATATACGCAGGCATTTCCTCCAATAGGATTATCATTAACATCAGGACAGACAAGAACAGGAGAAAATATTTATTTAATATCATGAGATCAAAACTATTAGTGCCAATTTTTGTAATGATTTTTTTAGCTGCAGCTGTGAATGCATTTGTAATCTCAGGAACAGTCACTGATACAAACACAAATCCAATAGATGGAGCTTTAATTGAAATATTAGATACTGCTGGAGCTTTATTCAATAGCACAACAACTAATGCTACTGGAGATTATAGCGTAGAAGCTGGCGGCCCGATATTAAGAACAGTAAAAGCTTCTGCAGCAGGTTATGACCCTCAGTCAACACCTCTATTTGTAAGTGCAGATACAGTAGTTAATTTTGCATTAGGGCCAATACAATCAGTTGTTTTATCAGGTTATGTTATAGACAATGCTTCAAGTCCTCTAAACAATGTTGATATTATTGTGAAACAAGGAGGAGCTACATTTACCCAGACAGTTACAAACTCAGCTGGATTCTACAGTGTAAACATTATTGATGGAGACAGCTATGATATAACTGCTTCATTAGTCAGTTATGATTCTATTACAAGTCCAATTACTATAAGTGGGGATACAGAACTAAACTTTACATTGACGCAAACTATAACATGCGTTGATAATGATGGGGATGGATATGGAGATGGATGTTCAGCAGGACCTGATTTTAATGACAATGATTCAGACCAATATCCAGGAGCGCCATGCTCAAGAACCTGCTACTCTGGTTCAACATATGACACAAGCGGAAATTGTATTGGAGGTACATATACCTGCAGCGGAAGTTCATGTTTCCCTGCAGGAACTAAGATCTTAATGGAAAATGGGGATGAAAAGAATATTGAAGATGTTAAAGTAGGAGACAAAGTGTTGGGATTTGATGGAAATGAAAAAGATGCTGTTGAGGTTCTTGAATTAGAGTCTCCTGTAAGAGATCACCTGTATTCACTTAATTTTGAAGATGAAAGCAGATTAGAACTGACAAGGGAACATCCATTATACACAGAGCAAGGATGGAAATCACTTTCACCAGAGGAGACAGCTGTAGAAAATTCAGAATTAAAAGTTCAGGAACTAAAAATAGGAGATAAAGTCTTGAACAGTGAAGGAGAATATGTTGAAATAATAAGCATTAGTTTTGTTGAAAAAGAAATTCAGACATATAACCTGAAAAGAGTTTCAGAATATAATAATTTCTTTGCAAATGGTTATCTTGCACATAATAAAGGAGGAGGAAGCAGCTATTCTGGAACAGATTATGAAATGGATTTAGATGAAGGAGAAACTATCACAAAAGATCTTAAAAGAAGAGATACTGTTGCATTTGAATTTGAAGGAGATGATCATGAGGTTTATATTAATTATGTATATGCTTCAAGTGTTTCAGTTACAGTTTCAAGCGATCCTGTTACAGAAACAATAGCGCTTTACCAGACAAAAGGATTTAATTTTAATAATAATTTGGCAAATGATTTTTTTATTAAAGTAAACAGCATTTCAGATGGAATAGCAGAAATTGAATTTAGATTAGCAGAGCCATTAGACATTCCTATTTTGCCTCCTGCTGCAACAATTCCAGAACCAGAAGAGCCAGAAGTAGATGTTCCAAGACAATCCGGAAATCCAATAAAAATCATTGTAGAAGATGAAGATGTAATAATCGAAGAAGATGAAGAAGATGAGGAAGAATCCTTCTTTGCTGGAATAGGAAATTTTTTCAAAGGCATTCTATACCTAAAATATATTTTAGCAGGAATATTAATATTAGCAGTATTAATCTTAGTTATAAGTCTTATAACCAGAATAAAAACAGTTAAGAAGGCTGCTGCAGTAAGCAGTAAAAAAGAAGAACTTGCTAAAAGACTTCGAGAATTAGAATCCCAGATCAAGGATTTGAAAAAAGCAATTTAGCTTCTATATTTGTTGTTTCTTTAATTTTATTTTTAACTTCTTTTCCCTCTTCATCAATATTAATATTTTCTACATCCTCTTCTGTTTTAATTATATCTTTTTTAATTTTCTCTAC
The DNA here is from genome assembly GCA_019322815.1 of Candidatus Woesearchaeota archaeon. Lineage (GTDB taxonomy): Archaea > Nanobdellota > Nanobdellia > Woesearchaeales > WJKL01 > JAHWIB01. The sequence goes on from JAHWIB010000005.1 coordinate 36,973, forward strand.
CATTTGTGTATGGTGCTCAAGCTTATATTGTGCTTCATCAATCAAAGGCATTATCCTGCTTGATTTAAGCTTATCATAATTTGTTCTTTCTTTTCCTTTTAATTTATCATAATCTGAAAAAATCTGTCTTAACTGCTCTTTTGTTGTTTGATCTATCTTTTCCAAGGCCTTTTCTCTTTTTTTGTCCCTTAAATCAATAGAATTTGATAAGATGCTTTTTTTCATGCCTTGAAGTATTGAGATTATCTCTAAATTTCTGTCTTCTAACAATGTTTTGTCTGGATTATCAACATATTTTCCTATTAAAACATCATTCTCCAATGTTATTCTTTGGAATTTTTTTAATCCTGGAATCAAAGAAGAAAATAATTCTTTGATTTGGTTTTTTATATTATGTATTCTGCTTTTTATTTCATCATGTTCCTGCTTTAATTCATTAAAAGAAACATATTCATCGCTGTTCTTAAGATTGATTAATTTAGTTTCAGCTTCTTGCTTGAGTTTTTGGCTTTTATTTAATCGTTCTTTTGCATCAATTAAGTTTTGTTTTAATCTTTCTTTTCTATTTACTGATTGGATTAGTCCTTTGATTTTTGCTTTAGTTTCTTCTATCTTAGCTATATTGTTTTTCTCAATATTTGTTTTAATTGTTTGGTTAATCTTGCTGATATCTTTTATATTATTGGCAACCTTTTCAACATTATTTGCAAAAAGATGCTGCACAGCATAGAATGTTTTTTGTGTATTTTTGCCTAATTCATCCAGTTTATTATTCATCTCAGAATTAAACTCAACACTAATTTTTGCATTTATTTCATCTGGAATTTCTACTGAATCAATAAACTGATTTATTAATCTGATGTAATTTTTTCTGTGGCCTAAAACAACCTGTTTTATCTTTGGTTCAATTTTCTCTTCATCTTTAATATCTGCTTTTTCTAATTCACTTATATCTTGTTTTATTGCTTCTATAATACCTGGAATACTATTTATCTGCTCTTTCAATTGTTCATTTAGATTAGAATATATTGGATCTGTCTTTTCCCTGAACCACTGTTCTAATCTCTCTAAAGAAACATCTTCTTCCTGTGTTTTGAACAGTTTTTTAAGAAAATTGAACATTTTTGTTAAGATAAATGGACTTTCTTTATAAATATTATTTAACTAAATCAGCTAATATTTCATCTATCTCCTCTAAACCTAATACAGGCCAAATATTTTCATTATTAAACATCCCGGAATTATACCAAAGAACTTTTCTTTTATCATAAAAAGATACTGCTACATCTAATTTAGGATAAAGAGCAGTAACTCCTTCATCTTCGTGCTTATCTTTATCTTCAAATTCTACTGCCAAATCCTCATTTTCTCTTCCTCTTCTGAAAAAGAAATCTTCTGTAAAAATATATCCTCCTGGCTTTGTTACTCTAATTAATTCTCTAAATATCTTCCATTGGTCTTCTGCATGGTTATGCCTTAAAACATATAAACAAATAGAGA
>JAHWIB010000055.1 GCA_019322815.1 Candidatus Woesearchaeota archaeon
AATAATATGCCTAAGAAAGAAAAGGAAACTCTTGTCCATATTAGGATAGGAGAAGAAATAAAAAATCAAATTCAGGAACTTATTGATTCTGGCCTTTTTTCAAACCAAGCAGAAGCAGTTAGAGAAGGAATCAGGGAAATCTTGTTAAAATACAAAAAACTAAAAAAATGAGTCCAAAAAAAGAAGAAAACAGTTTAGTTTTAGCAGTAATGGCCTTAGTTTTAATAATTCTTATAGCAGGATTATTCTCCTATTTCAAAACAAAACCAATTATTACTGGACTTGCTGTATCAGGTTATGGTGAATTGCCAGGAATAAACGGAGATCAGAGAGCAGGTGCACCTTTAGGAGGGGATATACCAACTGCTAGAGGTGGATGTGTTCCTTTCTGGGAAAAAGTTGTAGAGCCATGCTTTCTTAAACAGATATCAGAAACAGAATCAATCTGGATTGAATCAGAATTTTATAGACATACTGGATGGAATCTTGAAAATTGCTTTCCTGAGCAGCTTCCAGACAGAATAATAACAGAATATCCTTGTACTCCTGATCTAAAAATATATGTAGAAACAGAAAAACCAGAATATTTTACAGGAGAAACAGTTTATTTGAATGGAAAGACTGAAGAAATATCTGTTTGCGGAAATAATGTATGTGATGAAGGAGAAAATATTGAAAACTGCCCAGAAGATTGCAGATAAAAAATGAATATAAATTCAGTTTTAAAAAAGAATCTTTGGATGATTTTATTATTGGTAGTTTTACAAATATCATTTGCACAGGATATTCCATTAGTTCCGGAACAGCAGGAGCCAAACTTTCAGGGATATATAATCCAGTTCCAGGAGCAGCCTGTTCTTGAGAGAAGAGCAGCTTTAGAATCAGATATTTATCAAAGAGAAGCAAGATTAAATGATTCTTCATCATTATATAGATATACAATTGGACTAATAAGCAGAGCAGGGATAGCTTACAGCAAATCAAGAAAAGATTCAAGAGTAGAATCACAAAAATCCAGGATTCTTGAAGAGCATAGAGCAGCTTTGGCAGATATCCAGGCAAGAGTTCCTTCTATAACAGGCTATGCAGCAGCGTCTCAGAAAACAGAAAAGCAGATAAATGAATATACAGATGTTTTTAATGGAATTGCTTTAGATATAACATCACAAGAAGCAGAGCAATTAAGAGAATCACCTTATATCAAAGCTGTTTATCCAAACTACAAAGTCAATATTACTTTAATGGACTCTGTTCCTCTAATTAATGCAACTCAAGTATGGCAGTTAGATGAAGATGGAAATAACTGCTCAATAACAGGAAAAGAATGTTTGACAGGAAAAAATGTGACTATTGCAATAATTGACACAGGCGTAGATTATACTCATCTTGATTTAGGAGGAACAGGTGAAGAAGTCTTTTTTCCAGTATACCCTATTAAGATGGATTTAGATATAGATAATAATCTAATTTATTGGGCAGACCATGAAACTAATCAGATAAATTACCTTAATTTGACTGATAATACAACTGGAACTATAATTTCAGATGGTTTATATAGAGGGACAAAAATTCTTGCAGTAGATAAAAATAATGGCAAAGTTTATTGGCTGCAGGAAGAATGTTTTGATCCTGATTGTTTTTGGACAACATTTACAGGAATCGTAAGATCAGATTTATCAGGAGATAATATAGAGCTTGTTTGTGAGCCTGAAATTTATGAAGATGATGAAAAAGAATTATTTACAGATATTAAAATAGATTTAATTAATGAAAAGATATACTGGATGTCTTCTTTGCAGTATATAGCTCCAATACAATTTTTTAGAAATGAGATAAAAAGAGCTGATCTTGACGGCAGCAATGTTGAGACAATTGTGCCTTTTTTCTCAAATAACACCCCTATAGTTGATATTGCATTAGACAATGTAAACAATAAAATATACTGGGCAGAGATTATGAATGAAAGAATTGTGAGAGCTGATTTTGATGGAAGTAACGTTGAAACAATTGTATCTAATCCTGGAATGCAAATAAGAACCATTGCTCTTGATATTCCTAATAGTAAGATATATTTTACAGGAACTGGGAATATAAAAAGAGCTGATCTTGATGGGAGCAATATCGAGATAATACATCAATTTGAAAATCCTTATAGAAATGGTTTAGATTTAGAAATAGATTCTAATGGAGGAAAGATATATTGGATAGATTCAGGTACTATAGAAAGAGCTGATCTTGATGGCTCTGATTATGAAGAAGATATATTTCAAGGAGTAGAATTTCCTGGATTTGGCTGTGAAGACTGCAAGGTTATTGATGGTTTTGATTTTGTGAATAATGATTCTAATCCAATAGACGATAATGGCCATGGAACTCATTGTGCAGCAACAGCTGCCGGCAATGGAACATTGAAAGGAGTTGCTCCTGATGCAAAGATTTATGCTTATAAAGTTCTTACTTTTGGAGGATGGGGATATTGGGACTGGATAATTGCAGCAATAGAAATATCTGCTGATCCAAATCAGGATGGTGATTTCTCAGATCATGTTGATGTTATTTCAATGAGTTTAGGTGGCTCAGGAGACCCAGATGATCCAATTTCAACTGCAGTTGATAATGCTGTCGATGCAGGCATAACTGCAGTTATAGCAGCAGGAAATTCAGGCCCTAATGAAAAATCAATAGGCAGCCCAGGTACAGCGAGAAAAGCAATCACAGTTGCAGCTTCTGATAAATTTGATAATATTGCCTCTTTTAGTTCAAGAGGTCCTGTTATATGGCCAAACGGCTCAATAATCAAGCCAGACATCGCTGCTCCAGGTGTTGATATCTGCGCAGCACAATGGAACAACGCTTGGTCTGTTAGAGAATGTCTTGATACAGAGCATACTTCAATTTCAGGAACATCAATGGCAACCCCTCATGTTGCAGGAGCAGCTGCTTTATTATTGCAAAAAAATCCTGGCTGGACTCCAAAACAGGTAAAGATGGCTTTGAGAAGCACTGCTAAAGATTTAGTTTATCATCTTATTGTTCAAGGTTATGGAAGGATTGATATTTTAGATGCTGTTCAGCTTGATGATCCCTGCATTGCAGAAATAGAAGCTAAAAAAAATGAAGGCTCTGTTGATTTGATCGGAACTGCTTATTGCAATAGTATAAATAATTATACTCTCTATCTTGCTCCTTTTGATTATAATTTTTATGTTTATTCTCCTGGAGCTTTAACTGAGTTATACTCTTCAAAAGACAATATAATTGATGGAAATTTATATCCAAATTTTGACACAGCAAATTTGAATGATGGATTATACATAGTAAGATTAGAAGTATTTGACAATTTTGGAAATATATATTATGATCATTCTTTGCTGCAGATTGAAAATTTTAATTTTAAAGTAGGAGATACATTGAATTATATAAAAGGAGAAGAGAACATAACAGGTTCGATAAATATCCAGGGTTATGATGCATATAAAATAGAATATCAAAAAGAAGATGCTAAAACCTGGAATCAAATATGTTATTCTGAATCAAGACCAGCAAAAGATGTATTATGCTCAATTGATGTAAGTTCATTTGACAACGGAGTCTATTATTTTAGAGTTTTAGCATATAAGGAGGGAAACTGGATATCTAGCAATCCATTGAAAACAGCTGTTGTAAAAGAAATGGTTGATAATTGGCCTGTAGAAATTAATGGATTTCCAAAAGGCCAGTTAAATATTGATAAGCTGAACAATAAACTGATTGTTTCTCATTTTAGCTATTGTATTCAGGGATCAATGGAAAGCGAGAGTTCTAATGCTTATTATAATCCAACAAATGTTAAAATATTTAGCAGCAATACTCCTAAAACCGTTAAACCTTCAGAGTTTGATAACTCATATATATTTAATAATGCAGAAAATAATATCTACAGCAGTGATGCAGGTATATCAACTGAATGTTATGGTTCTGCTTTGTATATTTATGATTCTAATGGGTCTTTAAATCAAATAGATATTGATATAGATGATTGGTCTCCTTCTATATATCCTAACAAAGAACAAAATCAGAATTATATTGCTCTTACTGCTGATGCCCAAAGAAAGGCTGCGTTAATTGATATAGAAGGAAATTATATTGTCGAATGGCCTGAATATAACCATTGTCAGTCAGGATCTTTTGCAATTCATGATATAGATGGAAAAAATAATTCTGAGCTATTTAATGTTAAATTAGACTGCTCAACTGGTAATATTACTGTTCATGGTTTTAATAATGATGGAACTGATCTTGATAATTTTCCAATCAATGTTTCAAAAGGGCCAGGAGATTATAGTCTTGCTCTTTTAAGGCCTCAATTATTGATGCCTGAACAAAGGATTGCTGTTCTTACAGGAAGTTTAAATTTTGATGCTGAATGGTGGGCAAAAGACCTAATATTATTTTTTGATGTTTATGATCTAAATGGAACATTGATCAACAGAACAGAACTTATGAATAGGCCTTCAGCAAGGACTGATTTAAAACATCTTTCATTTATAGGTGCAGATGTTGACAATGATAACAATAATGAGTTTATAGTTGGTTACAGCTTTGTTGACACTGATCTATTCCTTGAAGATCAATACAATAATGAGACATATAAATCAATATTTAAGATATTTGATGAAAATGGCAGTCTAATCTCAGAAATAGGGCCTATAAAAGGGGATCTTCTTAGTAAATTTGCTGTTGCTGATCTAGGTTATGATAAACTGAATATTATTGCTGGATTATCAACTACATGGGCTAATCTTAATAATGGAGAGAGATTAATGTCATTTGATTATCTTGGAAATATTTCTTTTGATACAAATCTGCAGGATTATGATGATTTCATTAATGGTTTAGTAGTGTCTGATATTGATTCTGACAATGAGCAGGAAATAATAATAAATTACAGGCCAAGATGGTGGAATAATGCACCTTCTGGCGTACAAATATTCAGTAAAGATGGAATTTTAGAAAAAGAGATTGAAATACCTACAATGGGAGAAGTAGATGATTTTTGGGGTTATGATCCAATAATAAGTGATTTTAATAATGATGGAAAAATGGATCTTATCCAGCAATCTTTATACAGAACTAGTGATGGAAACTATAATACAAGAATATATGCTTTGGATTTAGGAGGAAATTATCTAGAAGAAAAATTAGAATGGCCGATGTACATGCATGATTCTCAGCGTACAGGCATTCACAAAAAATTGACTTTTGACTGCATAGATTCAGATAATGGATTGAATTATTCTGCGAAAGGATATATTGAGATTAATGGAGAGAAATCTTTTGATGAATGCGACCCAGATCTTGTTGAAGATGAAGATACTTTACTGGAATATTTTTGTACAGGAGATAGATATGAGCCTGGTCTTGGATTGTTATATAGATGTCCTTATGGCTGCGAAGATGGTGCATGCAAAAGAGCTGTATCATTATCAAAATCAGTAATCAATAATTCAGAAGATGTTGACATAACAGGAAAATTAAAATTGTCTGTGCAGAAGCTTGAAAATGATGAATGGGTTGATGATAAGATAATTGTTCAGGATTTAACAATAATAGTTCCTGCAAATTCATTTGTAGAGCTTCCACCTATCTGGGAAAAATATGGGCCATATGATACAACAAGACAAGGAATATTTAGAGTATATGCTGAATTTAACTTTAACAGCCAGTCAATAAATTCTTCCTATGAATTTAATGTGGCAAGAGAACTGATCAAAATAGAAGGAGTTATTGAACTTATACCTCCTGTAAAATGTGGCAACCAGCTGTGTGAAGAAGGAGAAACAGTTGAAAATTGCCCTGAAGATTGCATTCCAATTTCTGTTTGTGGTAATAGTGTCTGTGAACCAGAAGAAAACTACCAAAACTGTCCTCAGGATTGCAAAAATGTAGATCTTGTATTTGTATCAAAAGCATCAGATAGATATGTGATTACTGATATGGCTGTATGGAATAATAAATTGTATTATGGAACAAATAATCATGGTTCTTGCGAAGATGTTGGGGAAGTGTATAAATATCCTTGTACTTTACAAGAAGGAGTTTGCCGACCAATAGGAGATTTTGATTATTTCCAGCAACAAGGCATGAAATATATCAGATATGGATACAATAATATTTTGGTTCCTGGACTTGACCCACCGGGAACAGGTGATCTTAATTACTATGATTTGTTTGTTTATGATGGGGGGTGGAAAAAACATAACCTCAAACCAGACACAGGAGGACATTTAGTGGATGTAGCCTATTTTAATGGCAAATATTATGTCTTAACAAATCAAGGATTTGTTGTTGTAAAAAATCCTAAAGATTATGATGGTGAAGGAGATTATTTACTATTTGAAGCAAAACCAGAAGATATAATATCTGAAAAACCAGGACCATATCTGATTGTAGCTAATACTCTGCGGGTGTGGGAGAATAGCCTATATCTATTAGGTTCCTCTTCTGCTAATTGTGATCCAAAAACAGACCCTAATTGTAAACCTGAATATACTATATGGAAATATGATGGAGAAGGGAATGTAAAAGAATATTATACAGTTACATACAATCTTAATTTAGGAATTTCTGAAGAATTTAAAAATAATCTATATGTACGAGGAGCCGATGGATTATACAAAACAGAAAATGGAATAAATTATGCTCCTATTGAATTTTTTAATGGTTTTATTCCTTCATCACAAGAAGAATCTAGAATGATATCAGACATTACTATATTGGATAATAAAATATATGTTTCTGTGATGGTTGGAAAATTTGATATACCAGGAGTATACACATGCAATAATGAACCTATGAGTATAGGATCTTGTGAAATAACTAGTTATGAAATATATTCATCAGATGATGGAATAAGTTGGGATAAAATTTACAATAAATCAGTTTTTGTTAAAAATTATCCTGACATAAATTTTCCTATAGAAGCCATGGAAGGAAAATTATATGTTGGAATGACTGAGTCTCAAGTAATAAAAGGAAATATGTTATTATTGTTAACCAATCTATATGTATATACACCTCAAGGTTCAGATATATGTGATAATAATGGTTGTTCAGCTTGTATATCAATTGAACAGTCCTGTATAACTACATGTGGAGATTGTCCAGCATTACATAGCTGTAGACCAGGAATGGATTGCAGCCAATGTTATCAAGGACATCCAGACTGCAAATATTGGACATGTAAAAATAATTTGTGTGGAATAAACCAATGGTAAATAAAAAATCAATTTTAACAAAAATCCTTTGTATGATTTCAGTAACTGTATTAATATTATTA
>JAHWIB010000006.1 GCA_019322815.1 Candidatus Woesearchaeota archaeon
TTGGAATACAAAATCTTTTTCTTTTAATTCATTTTTTAATTCTTCATAATTTTCTATAATTCCGTTGTGAACAACTACAATCTCTTTATTTGAGGAAAGATGAGGATGGGCATTTTGTTCATTAACCTCTCCATGTGTTGCCCATCTTGTATGGCCTATGCCTATATTTGAATTTTCTTCTGAAAAATTTTCAATTTGCCCTATCTTTCCTACTTTTTTGATTAATTTTAATTTATTATTTTGCTTTAATGCAATGCCCCAAGAATCATAGCCGCGATATTCTAATTTTTTTAAGCTTTTGATAATTACTTCATTTGCATTTCTTGAACCTTTGTATCCGATTATTCCGCACATTTTTTAATTTCTTCTTCAACTTCAGGAATATCCTCTTTAGAACCTAGATCAATCCAGTAATCTTTTACTTTTATAACTTTTACTTTTCCTTGCTTTGCTAATAAAGAAATCGCATCTGTTAATTCGTATTCTCCTCTTTCTGATTCTTTTATTTTTTCTAATGCAGAAAATATTTCTGGAGTAAATTTATACAGGCCTGTATTTATTAAATTTCCAACAAATTCCTTTGGTTTTTCCTTAATTTTAATTAATGAATTATTTTTTGTTATTAGAACACCATATTTTTCTGGATTTTCTACTTCAATTCCAGCTATATAATTTAATTCGTCTTCTTTTGCAACTGCTTTAAGATCAGATGCAGACCAAAGATTGTCTCCTCCTAAAACTACAAAATTTTCATTTTTTGTGAAATCTTTTGCCTGCATAACAGCATGTCCTGTTCCTTTTTGTTCTATTTGTTCAATCAATTCTGCTTTGAATCCATATTTTTTTAAGAATTTAGGAAATTGCTCTTTTTTATAGCCTATAATAATTCCGAATTCATTAAATCCAGCTTTTTTAAGATTTTCAAGAACATAATAAAGAAAAGGTTTACCATTTATTTTTACTAATACTTTAGGAATCCTTTCAGTCAAAGGAAGCATTCTTGTTCCTTTTCCTGCTGCCATAATTGCAACTTTCATTTTTAGATATTAGCCTCACATTCTTTAAAAGCTTTTTTCCCTTGCTCTAATAAATCATCAGCCTGTTTTTTTGATTTAGCATCTGTAATTATTCTGAAAACTCCTGCTTCTGTTTTTGATGCTCTGTACCAAATCCATCCATCTTCCAGAACTATTTTTAGTCCTCCTGTTTCATCTCCTGTTTTTTTTATTTCTTCTGCCTTATCCTTCCAGTATTCTTCTAGTTTTTTTCTTAATTTTACTGCAACTTCAGGACTACATCTTGGATAAAATCTTGAATTGAAATATTGTGGAAAATTATTTAGGATTTCAGTTAATTTTTTTTCTTTTTTTGCCATTGATTTTAATATGATAGCTAAAGATTGAATTCCATCTCTGCATTTTGAAGGCGGAACAATTCCTCCTGAAGAAGAACCTTCTCCTCCAACAGGTGCATTTAATTCTTCCATTTTCCTGACAACATTTATTTCTCCTGTTTCTACTTCAACTACTTTTGCATTATATTTTTCTGCAATCTCTATTATTAAATTTGAAGTAGCGTCATTTATTACTACAATATTATCTTTTTCTTTTGATTCTGACAATATTTCATCTGTAATTAATGCAAGGATATATTGTCCTGAGAGCATCCTTCCATTTATTTTTGTAAATTCTGAATTATCTGGAAGAACAATCTCAACTCTATCTCCATCACAATCCCATCCTGCTCCTAAATCAGCATCTGTATTTTCTATTTCATCTTTTAGATAGGCAAGTGAATCTTCATTAGGTTCAATTTTTCTATTAAAAACACCTAACTCCATGTTTTTATATATTGTTTCTAATCCTAATTTTTCAGAAAGTTCTTTCAGTAAAACTGCAGCTGCTCCTCCATTTGGATCAAAGATCACTTTTAATTTTGCTTTTTTTATTGCTTCTATACCTTCTCTGCCAATTGAATCTAGAATAAATTGAATGTAACTCTCCTTTACTTCCTTTTCTTTATCTATTTGTGTTCCTTTTTTATCTGGATTAGAATTTGGATTTTTACTGTTATCTATTACTTCTTTAATTTCTTTTGGCTCTAATACAGAACCTGTATCTCTCATAAATTTCCATCCATTATATTCTGGTTCATTATGAGAAGCAGTTATCATAACTCCTCCTTTTAATTTGAAATTTCTTATTGCATTTTGTATTGCTGGCGTTGTATTATAACCTGCATCAATAATATCTATTCCCTGCTCTAAAAATATTTTTTTCATCAATTCCTTTATTTTTTTAGAAGAAGGCCTTGTATCCATACCAAGCACTATTTTGTTTCCTGTTTTTTTAATAAAATTAGAATAAGAAATAACATAATTCTTTATGATCTCATCTGTCAGGTCTTCTTTTACTAATCCTCTAACTCCTGAAAATGATTCTACAAGCATATGCCCCACTAACAATTAATAAGAAAACTATTATATATAAGTATTGCTGTTTCTTTAGTATGAAAAATGAAATTAGAATTCTAGGAGTCGATGATGCTCCTTTTAATAAATTTAAAGATAAAAATGTTTTAATTATTGGAACTATTTTTAGAGGGGGCAGCTGGTTAGATGGTATTTTATCAACTAAAGTAAAGGTTGACGGCAATGATTCAACTAAAAAATTAATTGAAATGGTTAATAAATGCAAATTTAAGCCTCAGATACAATGTATTATTCTTGATGGAATTGCTTTTGGTGGCTTTAATATTATAGATATAGACGAATTGAATAAAAAAACAAAAATTCCTGTTATTATTGTTATAAGAAGAATGCCTGATCTTAAGAAAATAAAAACTACTTTGAAAAAACTTGGCAAAGAAAAAAAATATAAGTTGATTGAGAAAGCAGGAGAAGTTCATAAAGTTGGTAAAATCTATATTCAATTAAATGGAGTTACAGTAGAGAATGCAAAAGAAATTATTAGGATAAGTTGCACAAGAAGCTTATTACCAGAATCTATTAGGGTTGCCCATATTATTGCTGCTGGAATTAAATTAGGAGAGAGTAAAGGAAAAGCTTAATTGTTATGTTCTGGAATGAAAATATTTATAAAATGGCTATTATTCTTATTTATAATTAAAGTTAAGAGGGGGTAATAAAATGGCAAAGAAAAAAGCTAAAGAAGAATCAGAAGAACCTGAAGAAGAAGTTCAGGATGAGCCTGAAGATGAAGAAGAATCAAAAGGGGGCTTCTTAAAAAAGGCTGTTAAAGTTATTCTTGGACTTGCATTGATTATAGTTGGAATAGGAAGCTATTGGTATTGGTGGCCTGAATTAGTATTAGTAATAAAAGGCTGCTTAGGTGCATTTGTTGCATTAATAGGCTTAGTAGTTATCATGATTGGAGTAAGTGACTAAGAAAACCAGTAAAACATACTCAAAAATCTTTGATTTTTGGTCGTTTGATCTATAAATTAATCAAACATAATAATATTTTTCTTTTTCTTTTTGTTCTCTATCTTTAACAGATTCTAACTTATTTACTCTAGGCCTATTTGATTCAGGATCTCGCCTAAATGTTATTGCTAGATCTTTTAAGAAAATATTCATGCCTTCTTCCATGATGAACGGTCCTTTTGCCTGTCCTTGTTTAGCTGGGATTCCTTCAAAAACAAGAAGTCTTTGAGACAAATAATCAATAAACAATAAATCATGATCAACAACTAGAGCTGTCTTTCCGCTTATCTCCATCAATTCACGGATTATCTTTGATACAATCAATCTTTGCTCTACATCAAGATAAGCAGAAGGCTCATCCAATAGGTATAAATCAGCTTTTTTTGAAAGACATAAAGCAACTGCAACCCTCTGCAGTTCTCCTCCTGAAAGCTCATTTAATTTTTTATCAAGCAATGGCTTAATATTCAAAGGGTTTATTATTTGGTTTGTATATTTTTGCAATGCTTCTTGAAGGACATTAACTACAAACTCTTCTGAATCAGATTCTAGGTATTGGGGCTTGTAATTTACTATTATCTTTTCGGTTATTTCTCCTTTGTCCTGCTTGATTACATCAGCCAATATCTTTACAAAAGATGTTTTACCTATTCCATTTTCTCCTAGAATCCCAACAACTTCATTCTTATATATAGAGCCTTCTTTTGCTTTTAAATCAAACTTCCCTAATTTTTTTTCTATATCTTTCCAAGATGTTAATAAGTTTATATTTGTCTTTTTAACAGGGGCTCTTTGTTCAAATTTGATAGGATAATTTCTAAAGCGCATATTTTCTTCTTTTAAGTAACCTGAAAGATAAACATTGATTGCTGTTCTTGTTGTTCTTGGCTGTGAAACAATACCATAACAGCCTTCTTTACCATACATTATATGAACTAAATCTGTCATATAATCTAAAATTATTAAATCATGCTCTACAAGCAGAACTGCTGTATTTTTATCTGCAAGAGATTTTATGAATTTGCTTACCTTGATTCTTTGTTTAATATCTAAATAAGAGCTAGGCTCATCAAAAACATATAAATTTGCTTTTTTCAGCACAGTAGCTGCTATTGCAACTCTCTGCAGTTCTCCACCTGAGATATCTTTTATATTATTGTCAAGAATATTTTCTATTTCAAGTTGTTTTGTTATTTTATCTAATTCCTTTTTTTCATCAACTTTTTTTAATAATTCTTTTACCTTTCCTTTACTTGTTTTTGGAATTAAATCAACTTGCTGTGGCTTATAAGCTATTTTTATTTCTTCTGCTTTTACTTTTTCAAAAAAAGCCTGGGCTTCTGTTCCTTTAAAGAATTCAATCAACTCATTATAAACTGCTTGTTTTTCTTTTCCTAAATTAGGTTTTAAGATGCCTGCTAGAATCTTTATTGCAGTTGATTTTCCTATTCCATTGACTCCTAAGATTCCTACAACCTTTCCAAAGATAGGTATTGGCAGATTAAATAATTCAAATTCATTTTTTCCATATCTATGGATTGGTTCTTGCTCTAATTCTCCTGGCAAATTTATGATGTGGATTGCTTCTGGAGCTGCATTTGCACATATTCCACAACCTATACATAAAGATTCATCTATCAAAAGCTTAGAATCTTCAAAATAAATGCAATCTTTTCCTGATCTGTTGACTGGACAAAGGTTTTGGATATGCTTTTTTTTATCCATATCCTTCAATTTTGTGTTATCAACAACAGCTATTCTTTTTACCATACTAGATTATTTTAATAAGAAGTTTTAAATAGTTTTGGTTTTATTTGAATATTATGGCAAAGTGTGAAATATGCGGAAAAACAATTGAACAGACTTTCTTAGGCAAAGTTGTCGGCACTTATATCAAGGATGAAAAAGGCAAAAAACATTTAGTTTGTTTTGAATGCCAGAAGAAATTTAATAAAAAAGACGAACTTTTAAAAGCAATTAAATAATTCTTTCTTTTATGAAACAGACCTGGTTCGGAAGATGTATATTTGTAGGATGGTATTGTGAAAAAGGCAGCTGTAAATTCTGTTATAGAAGCACTACTAGCCATAAGAAGAAGCATGCTGTAAAATCAAGAAGATCTATGGCTTCAATGATAACTGATGCAGTTATAGGAAAAAATCTAGGATGGAAATTTGAATATTTGACAGGGGGATATTCTAATTGGGATATAAATGATATTGTTGAGATTGCTAAAAATATATCAAATGTTTATGAAGATAAAATATGGATTAATCTAGGTGTTTTGGATTCGTCTGATATGGAAAAATTAAAGCCTTATGTCAAAGGCATCTGCGCTTCAATAGAAACTGTTGATGAGAAACTTCATAACAAGCTTTGCCCTGATAAACCAATAAAACCTTACTCTGATATGCTGAAGCTGGCAAAGGAAAAAGGATTTAAGACAAGCATTACCATCGTAATAGGTTTAGGAGAAGATAAAAAGGATATTGATAGTTTATTTAATTTTATTCAAGAGCATAAATTAGACAGAATAACATTTTATGCCCTAAAACCTGTAAAAGGCACTGAATTTGAAAAGACTAAATCTCCTTCTATTGAATATTATTCCTGGTGGATAAAAGAAACAAGGAAAAGATTTCCTAAATTAGAAATAATTGCTGGATTGACTCCAAAAAAGGTGGATTATGTCAAGGAGATATTAAAAGCAGGAGCTACAGCTATAACTAAATTTCCAGCTGTAAGGCTTTTTGGATCAGAAAAAGCTGAATTGATTGAAAAAATGGCCAGAGAGGCAGGAAAAGAATTTGTTGGAACATTAACAAAACTTCCAAAGATTGACTGGAATAAAAAAGTTGATAAGTTAAGTTTAGATAAGGAGTTAAAAGAAAAAATTAAAGTTAAATTAAGATTATATTTAAAAAAGATGAAAGGCAATTAAATAGAAAAATATTTAAATAAGTTTTTCTTATATTATTTTTAATTTCAATATCATTGAGTGAGATGGTTTATAAAAAAGAAGGTGTTGAGGAGAGCTTGTTTAATAAAAGCTCAATGTTGATTGAAGAATCTGATTCTATTAGTAGTTTAGTTGCCGAAGATTATGATCCAGAAAAAATATTAGATGAGACTGATTTTTTAGATTATTTTGAAAGCGGTTATAATTGGTTAAATCTATTAGAAAATCTGAGACTACTTAAAATAATAAATGATCCAGAAAATAATATTGGAGTTAATCCTTTTGGAGTTAGTTATGCTGGTGGTTATTTAAAAGAACCTGCAGAGTTGCCTTACATACTTAGAGTTCTTAAAAAAGAAGATGAAGAATTGAGCACTAAAGAATCTGATTCCACATCTGAAATAGAACCATTAAGTATAGAATCTGCAATTCATGAAAAAAAGGTTGCTTAAATTATTTAATCATAAATTTTCTATGTTTTTTATTCATATTATAATGTCTGTCACTTACTCTGTTCATTCCTTGACATTAGCGATACTCATTTTATTCATATCGTAATGCCTCTACAGGTTTAAGTTTAGAAGCCTTATAAGAAGGAAGCAATCCTGAACCAGCTCCTACTAAAAATGCAAACAATAAGCAGCCGGCTACTAACCACAAAGGGAAAGCAGGCCTTATCATAGAGAGCCCATATATTGCTGCTATATATCCTCCTAATCTTGCAATTAAATATCCTAAAACTATTCCAATAGAGCCTCCCATCAATCCTAATAATCCTGATTCTGCTACGAAAACAAACAGTATAAACTTATTTTTTGCACCTATTGCTTTCATCACACCAATTTCTCTTGTTCTTTCTAAGATTGATGTATACATAGTATTCATAATATTTACAGCTGCAACAACTACTGAGATCATAGCTATTAAAACTAACACTCCATTAAGAATATTAAGCACGTTTGTGAATGTTTCCATTATATCTTCAAATGTCTGGACAGTAAAATCTTCTTCTCCTTCTTTTTGCCCTCTATACTTCCTGAATTTCTCTTTTATTCTTTCAGCTAATTCTGATGGATTATAGTCAGGAGCTGCCCTTAAATAAACATATTCAAATTCATCTATTTCAAATATTTCCTCAAATCCTTCTATAGATATATATACTTGAGCATCATCTGTAGGGCTTCCTATTTCTTCATAAATTCCAATTACTTCAACAGGAAAATTATTAATCTCAATTTTATCTCCTACAGAGACTGCTTTTTTAAACAGCCTATTAGGGACACTAAAACTATAACCTACAGTTGCTTTAAGTATATCTCCTTTTTTTAGCTCCCTTCCTTCTTGTACTTCTATTCCTCCAAACATCTCCTCAACAAGCCGTTTTTCTCTGCTGTCTGTTGATAAACCAATCACAAAGGTATAGACTTCCCTATAATCTTTGAATCCTACTTTTCCTGAGTCTGCATACATAGCTGTAGCTTCATCTACTCCTTTTATTTTTTTGACAAATTCAATATCATCTTTATTAAATTTTATATTGCTTGTTCCAGGGGAAGTAGTAAGACCTCCTCCTGGCAGCATCATTATTTTGTCTACTCCCATCTCCTGTGCAAATTCGTTTATCCATGAATTTAACCCATATCCAAAACTTATTAATGCAAATATTGCTGCAATTCCAATTAAAATAGAAAGTATACTAAGAGAACTCCTGGTTTTTCTATTCCATAAGTTTGAAATTGAATACTTAAGTATATCCTTGATCATCAGCTTTTTCCTCTCACTTCATTCGAGCAAAACCCTGGGGAAAATTTTCCAGTACCCTTCTCACTTCGTTCGAATGGCACGAATTTGTTTGATATTATTAATTTAATTTTCATTTAGCATACCTCAATGCGTCTACTGGATTTAATTTTGAGGCCCTGATTGCAGGCATTGTTCCAAAAAATGATCCTATTATGAATGAAAAGACAAGTGCACTGATGATTAATTGAGGACTAATGTATGCTGATATAAATTCTGTTCCTAATGCAAGTCTTCCTACAAATGCAAGACCAGTTGCTATTAAATATCCAAGGACAGCGCCTACTATCCCTCCAACTGTCCCTAATAATCCAGATTCAATAAAAAACAAGGAGAATATTGTAGAATTTTTTGCTCCTATTGATTTCATTATCCCAATTTCTTTTGTTCGTTCAACAACAGCGGTATACATTGTATTCATTATTCCTATTCCTCCTACTAAAATGGAGATTCCTGCAATAATATAAACAAATATCTGTATAGCCAAAAGCGTTGAATTGACACTTTCTAATATGGAAGCAGGGGTCTGCACTGAGAAATCTTCCTCCCCTTCCTCTACATCTCTTACTTTTCTTAATCTTTTTTTAATATCTTCCTGAATCTTATCAACATCAGCATTTTCATTAAATCTTACACCAATAACATCATATTCATTTTCCGGCCTGTTTACTAATTCTCTTAAATCATCTTCATTTAGAATTATGATGCTATCTGTTTGAAAATTTCCTTTTTTTTCCAATATGCCAATTACCTTAAATTCCTTATCCTGTATTTGGACTTTAGAGCCGACATCTATAATTTTTCCAAACATTTCTTCATTTTCGAGAAAATTAGATCCTAATACAACAACACCTTTATCTCCATCCTTCAAAAGCCTTCCTTTTTGTGCTTCCATATTTTGTATATGTTCAACTATTTCTCTGTCTTCTCCATCAGGAACACTTGCAGCATACCCAAATCCTACTTTTTTGTTATACACTAGTTTTCCTGTTTCTATTATCCTTCCTGCTGCACCTTCTACTCCCTGAACTCTTTCAATTGCAGTTAATTCTTTATCTGTTAATGGATCTATAACACCTGCTCCTGGAGGACCAAATCCTCCTGTTGCAGTAACACTTATTATGTCTGCTCCTAAAAATCCAAATTGAGAATTTATTGCAGCCCTTAATCCTTCTCCTAATCCTATCAAAGATACAACTGATGCAATTCCAATAAATATTCCAAGCATAGTCAACCAAGACCTTACTTTCCTATGCTTAAGATTATCTACTGCAAATTTAAAGTATTCAAAGTTCATGGATTAATACCCACTTATTTCTTTTTTTCCTGCAGTTTTTTCTTTCTTCTTCTCCAGAAATATATCCCTAATCCGATTGCAACAATCAGGAATACAATTGTAAAACCAATACTCTTTTTTTCCACCATTCCTATTTTTTCTGCATCAGATTCACTAAACATTCTTAATTCTACTTCTTTTGTTTGTTTGAAATCTTTATTAGTTGCATCCATATATGTTAGTTCAAGAGGCAGAATTACAATTTCTTCTTTTGATTTTATATCTAATGTAAAATCAACTGTTTCATAATCATCGGAGTCAATATTTCCTATATAAACTTCTTCCTGGGATAAAACTTCAAAGTTATCATTGCTTTCCAGTTTTGCAGTCAATAATTTTATATTTGTCAATCCTCTGTTTACTATCTTAACTACCACATTTCCTGATTTTTTCTTGCTGTAAATATCTGTAGAATCAATTGTAGCCAATAAATTTGGATTTGAAGCCACTTTTAGACTTATCACATCTTCTTTTGTATATGAAGTTCCAATTTCATCTGAATATGATATTGTCAATGGAATTTTGTAGATATCTCCATCAGCATCCGGCTCTGCAATCAAATTAAAACTTACTGTTGTTATTTCTCCTGCATCAAGCTGATACAAGCTTTTTTCTGTTGTTGATTGCATAGGGGCAAATGGAACATCCACAGCATTTGTATCTAATTTAATTTTCAAATCCCTTACTAAAGAATCTGCATTATTCTTTATTCTTAATGTAATAGATGCTTCTTTTCCAGGAGATATAGGATCTGGATTTGAAATTATAGATTCAACTGAGACAACTATATCACGGGTTCTTACTCTAACTGGAAAATCTTCTATTATTTTCCATGGAGCTCCTATTTTATCTTCTCTATATCTAACATCAATCATTTCCTCTCCTTCTACTGCTTTCTCATCTATTTTTATCTTATAAAACAAGATTGCTCCTTCTCCATTTCTCTGTAATCCCTGTAATGAGGATACTTTTTGTATAGCACTTCCTCTATATATGGAGAAAGGATATTGAGGGAGAATCTCAAATATGAGGTCTCCTGTTGGGGTTGCACCTAGGTTTTCTATCTTAAACCTTAAATCTACCACTTCTCCAGGATTTACTGGATCAGGCTCCTGACTTATGAGTCCTACTTCTATTTTAGAACCTTCTATTGTATTAATAGCATATGCTATCTGACATAAAACCAAAACTAGAATTGGCATTATATATATTTTTTTATTCATTTTTTATCACCTTTTTCTTTGATTTTTTAGATATTATTACTCCGTCTTTAAGACGTTCAATTCTTTCAGCACACTTTGCAACTTCTATATCATGTGTGACCATAATAATTGTTTTTTTCTCTTTTTTATGCAATTGGCATAAAAAATCAACTACTAATTTGCTTGTTTTTGAATCCAAATTTCCAGTTGGTTCATCAGCAATTATTACATCAGGATCATTTGCTAAAGATCTTGCTATAGCTACTCTTTGCTGCTGACCTCCTGAAAGCTCTGTGGGCCTGTGATTCATTCTTTCTCCTAAATCAACCATATTAAGAAGCTTTTCAGCTCTTTGTTTTCTTTCTGCTAGTGGAATCCCTTGAAATATCATTGGAAGCATCACATTTTCTTTTGCTGTTAGAGTAGGAATAAGATTAAACTGCTGGAATATAAATCCAATTTTCTTTCCTCTTATTTGAGCTAGTTCTGATTCAGATAAATGTGCTATATTCCTATGTTCAAGAAAGATTTCTCCTTTTGAAGGAACATCTAATGCACCCACCATATTTACTGCTGTTGATTTTCCAGAACCAGAAGGGCCCATTATTGCAACAAATTCACCTTTTTCTACTAAAAAATTCATTCCTCTCAAAGCATGAACTTCTACTTCTCCCATCTTATATGTTTTCCATACATTCTCTATTCTTATTACAGTTTTTTTATCCTTTTTCATTTACTCTTCTCCTCTTTCTCTGCTTTTTTAATCAGGAATTCAAATCCATGAGAACGATTAGCAAAAATTTTTTCTTTTATATTTTTATCTATCCAATTAAGAAGTTCTTTGTCAATTGTTATTGTGATTCTTTCTTTTGTCATACTTATACATACTTTTTAATATTAATACTTACTAAGTAATACTTCTTATATATAAAGTTTTTGTTTTAAATGTTACGATAAATTTTTAAACAATAATCTTTTAGACAATTAAATGCGAAAAGAAAAAGATAACAAATTAGCCAGGAACTTAGTTACATTATTTATAGTCATATTGATGGTGGGGAGTGTTGTTGGTTATATGTTTGGAAGGGATTCTGGGGAGACTTATAAATACAACGATTATAAATTTTTAAGAGCAGGCAATAAATTTATCTTAAAGATTAATGGGGCTGACATTGAATTTGATTATCTTCCCCTTGATGTTAGTGATATAAATATTAGCTCTGAAATTTTAAATAAATTATCCAATAAAATTGAAATTGACAGCACTTATGATAAAGATAATAAATTTAAAGAAGGAATTTCAGTTGCACAATATGATCTAGAACAATATTTTAATATTATTGGAATATATTTTGTTAATGGTTTAACAGCTGAAAATGATTATGGAATGCCTATTATAACATGCAATACTATAACAGAAAGTGTTCCTGTTCTTTATTTTAAAGAAAGCAATCAAACAAAGATTTGGATTGAAAATGATTGTATAATTGCAGAAGCTAGAAGTGAAATTGATTTTATTAGAATTAAAGACAGAATGATATATGGTTTATTGGGAGTATTATAATGGAATCAAAAAAAAATAGAAAAAAATTATTAATTGCAATTGGTATTGTAATTGCAGTTTTCGTTTTGTTTATTGTTGCTTTTAGAGTTACACTTTATCTAAGAGGTCCAACCAGCAATGTAGTAACAATTGATGAACTACATAAGCTAAATTTAGAAGGAAAGCTTGAAGAAGACAGTTATGTTTATAATGGGTTTTCTTTTGTTTATTTTAATGACGGATGGTATACGCAAGTACAGAGAGGAAATACTATATATGATGTTCCATTACATTATGGACCAAGAGATGTTGAGGATATTCCTGTGACTGGAAAATTAGGCCAAAGTTTTGGCCAAGGCCGGGTTATTTATATTTCATTTTATCCTGAAGATTATTATCTTGGTTTTGCTGCTATTGAATTAAGTTTAAATTTAGGGAAAGGTATGAATGCAATAACTAAATCTGCTTGTGATAAAGATTATGATATAGATGCCTGTAAAGAAAGGGGGGTTGTTACCTGCGAAGATACTGATAAATCTGTTATACTCATTAAACAATCAAATGAAACAAAAATTAGATTGTCAGACAAGTGTGTGATAATAGAAGGGAATGAAAAAGAACTTTTAAGAGCAACTGATAATGTTATACTGCATTTTTATGGCATTATGGATTAAATTATATTTCTTTTATTCCATTAGGTGTTAATGTTATTAATCTTATTCCTAATCCAAGCTTTAATAAAGCAGAGATAATGGCCATGTGCTCTTTTCCTGTGCCGGAAATTAGATTAACAGCAACATCTGTTGGATTCACTTTTTCTTTTAACTGATTTTTTATATCTTCTACTAGTTCTGAAAGAAACCTATTTGAATTAATAAGAATAAATTCGGCCTTTTTTTTTGGCTGAAAATTTTCTTTTCCAAATTCATTAGTTATCAAAAATATATTATCCCATTCCTGCTCTTCGATTAATCTAGAAACATGAGCCCAAGTTCCTTTTCCTGTAGATAAACAAGCTATCAGATCTGTCATTTTATTTAAATATATTATTTATATCCTCTTTTATTTTTATCATTCTTATTTTTCCATTTTGATGTTTTTCTATTAGTCCTTTCTCTTTAAATCTTTCTAAAATCCTGAATACTTTTAATCTAGTAATTCCTGCCAAAGAAGTCAATCTTGCCTGACTGATCTCACTATATTCTGTAATAATTTTTAAAATGTCTTTTTCTTCTTTATTTAAAAGCTTCTCAATTATTTTATATGATCTGTCAATATTTATATTTTTTTTAATGATTTTTGTAGCCATAAGATAATAAACTAAAGTTCCTACAAAAACGCCCATCGAAGCAGTTATAGGTATTAGAAAGGGAATAGGAATAGTACATGTTTGCGCTGCTCCGCATGATATCTGTCTTTCAGTATATAATGAAGCAAAAGAAACAACGAATATAAAAATTGCAATTACCATTACTGGAATCATTATTTGTTTATTTTGTTTGAATTCCATTTTTTTATTGTTTCATATTTTGAAACAAACATTTAAATATTGTTTCTTTTTACTAAAAATACATAAGATTTAAAAATATATTGCTTAATATATTAAAAATGAAAAATAAAATATTAATTTTGATGTTTATATTGTTTTTTATTAGTTGTTTTTCTGTTTATGCACAAAATCAAGTAGTTGCTTATGAATTTTATGGAAGAGGCTGCCCTCACTGCGCTCAGGAAGAGGCTTTTTTAGCAGAATTAGAAGAAAGATATCCTGAATTAGAAGTCCAGAGATTTGAAATTTATTTTGATGACAACAATAGACAATTATTTCATGAAATGGCCAATGCTTTTAATACAGAAATACAGGGTGTACCTACTTTATTTATTAATGGAAAGGTTATTGTAGGTTTTAGCAGCTCTATTGGTTCTTCTATTGAGCAGGAAGTTAAAAGGTGCATAGAAGAAGGATGTCCTTCGCCTGATGAAGTTTTAGATAGGGATATTATAAGTGTTGTTGGAGAATCTTCTCCTCTTGAAAGCGAAGAGAAGACAGAATTGTTGGCTAAATTAACCATTCCTGCTGTTTTAGGTGCTGCTGTTGTTGATGCAATCAATCCATGCGCTTTTGCTGTATTAATCATATTAATGACAACAATCTTAGCTGCGAGCAGCAGAAAAAGATCCTTGTTTGCAGGACTTGCTTTTTCAGTTTCAATTTATATCTCTTATTATTTGATGGGTCTTGGTTTATTTAGTGCAGTACAAGCAGCAGGAATTACCCATTGGTTTTATGCAATTGTTGCTGTTCTTGCTATTTTGATTGGTCTGTTTAATCTTAAGGATTATTTATGGTATGGAAAATGGTTTGTTATGGAAGTTCCTTTAAAATGGAGACCTAAAATGAAAACACTCTTGAAGGGAGTAACTTCTGTACCTGGTGCATTTTTAGTTGGATTTGTTGTTAGTCTATTTTTACTGCCATGCACATCAGGCCCTTATATTGTAATTTTAGGATTATTAGCAAAGGCAGCTACTAGAAGCGTCGCTATGTTGTGGTTATTGTTATATAATTTTATTTTTATACTTCCAATGCTGATTATTACCCTTGCTATTTATTTTGGTTTTACTACAACTGCAGAGGCTGAGCATTGGAGAGAAAAGAAATTAAAAGTATTGCATCTGATTGCGGGCGCTATAATTCTATTGTTAGGAATAGGAATGTTGATTGCTTTGTTTTTAGGTATGGTTTAACTTCGTTAAACCATTTGTCCTCCCCAGTTCTGCACAACTAAAACTAACGGCCCCCACTACAATGATATGATTTCCACATAACTTATTGATTCAGATTCTTCCTGTTTTAAAATATTCTTCAATATCTTCTGTGTCCATATGTGTTTTTGAACTGAATTTTTTCTGATAGACTTTTCTTTGTCTTTTAAAGTATAATCCAATCAGCAGTCCTGAGCCTATTCCAGCTAGATGTGCAATGTTTGCAATACCAGAAGGCACAAATATGCCTAAAAGATCAATCAATATCCATATAATCCCTGCAACCCAAAGAGGCATTGGTACTGCAAATAGGAAAAGCAGCCTTAGATTAGGCATCAAAATTATCAATGCACCTATTATGCCCATCACAGCTCCGCTTGCGCCTAATGCTCTTGGATAAAAAAAGCCTGCCATGAAAGCAGCTATAATTCCTGTTAAAAAATATATAAAAGCAAATTTTTTTGCACCTATTTTTTGCTCAAGCAGTATTCCAAACAAGAATAAAGCATACATATTGAAGAGAAGATGATTTAAATCTCCATGCAAAAACATAGAGGTTAATAATATCCAAGGTCTTTTAAAAATATCAGCTGATATAAGCATAAATGCTTCTGTAAAGTTTATTCCTAGTATCATCTGCAGAATAAATATAATTATGTTTACTGCAATTAAAGATATAACTATATTTCTAAATTTCATTATCTTATTATAACTATCTTATTTTTTAAATCTTTGTTTTTTAAAACTATATTTTAAGTTATAATAAAATTTATATAAGGGATTTCATATTTTCATTTATGCAACGATTAATTTTTTTTGGGGGAATATGCAATGGCAAAGGATATTCTTAGTTCAATTGCCAATAAATCAGATGAGTCAGAATTCTTTACTCCTATTCCTAATGGATATAAATCTGGAAAGATAAAATATATAATTGTTGCTGGTTCTGTCATGAGTGGTGTTGGAAAAGGAATATTTGCTTCTTCTTTAGCTAAGTTATTGCAGTATTATGGATTAAAAATAACTCCAATTAAGATAGACGGCTATTTGAACCAGGATGCAGGAACTCTAAATCCTTTTAGACATGGAGAAGTATATGTTTTGGATGATGGGATGGAATGTGACATGGATTTAGGAAGCTATGAAAGATTCTTAGACCAAAATTTAAGCAAAGATAATTATCTTACTGCAGGGATTATCTTCAGCAGAATTCTTCAAAAAGAAAGAGAAGGCGGCTATTTAGGAAGGGATGTTCAGTTTATTCCCCATGTAACAGGGGAAGTTAAAAGAGCAATAAGAGAATTAGGGATGAAAAAAAATGCTGATATTGTGCTAGTTGAAATTGGGGGTACGATTGGAGATTTTGAGAATGCATATATTCTTGAAGCAATTAGAGAATTGAAATATGAAGAAGGGCATGGAAATGTCTGCTTTATTGATTTAAGTTATATAATGGAGCCTCCTAATCTAGGAGAGCAGAAAAGCAAGCCTGCCCAATCTGGCCTTCATAGATTAAGGGCACTTGGCATACAGCCTGAGATGATCGTATGCAGAAGTGTTAATCCTGTTACTGATAAGATAAGAGAAAAGATAAGTGTTTATTCTAATGTCCCTGTTCAGAATGTAATTGGCCTTCATGATACTTCAACTGTTTATGAAGCACCTTTGCTGTTAAAAGAGATAAAAGCAGATGAAAGAGTAGCTGATATATTGGGATTAAAGAGAAAAATAAACAATAGAATTCAGAAAAAAGAAATTGACAGATGGAATAAATTTGTTAAAAAGTATATAAATACTAAAAAAAGAATAAAAATTGGTATTGCTGGAAAATATATGGGCTTATTAGATTCTTATGCTAGTATATTGAAGGCTTTAGAGCATGCTGCTACTCATAATAATGTGAGGGTAAGAATAAAATTTATTGATACTGGTGAAATAGAAAAAGGAAAGAAAAACGTTGAAGAAGAATTAGAAGAAATAGATGGATTAATTATTCCTGGAGGTTTTGGAGTTAGAGGAGTAGAGGGAAAGATAGCCTGCATTAAGTATGCCCGTGAACACAATCTTCCTTTTTTAGGATTATGTTTTGGGTTTCAAATGGCTGTTATCGAATTTGCAAGAAATGTCTGCGGAATAAAAGATGCAAACTCCACTGAATTAGATCCAAAATGTAAAGAACAGATTATTGATATTCTTCCTGAACAAAAGAAGATTGAGGGATTAGGAGGCAATATGAGATTGGGCGGAAAGGATATTGAAGTTAAAGAAGGAACAAAAGCTTTCGAATTATTTGGAAACAATAAAATTAGAAGAAGATTTAGGCATAGGTATGAAGTTAATCCTAACTATATTGAGAATTTGGAAAAAAATGGAATGATTTTTAGCGCAAAAGCTCCTAAACAGCCGATAATGCAAGTATTGGAATTGTCTGATCATAAATTTTTTATGGCAACACAGGCTCATCCCGAATTTGCTTCAAGACCTTTAACACCAGAACCTATGTTTAATGCTTTTATTAAGGCTGCTCTTTGATTTTAGTAATATTTATAAATCAAATGTTGTTCTTGTTTTTAGGGGATTTAGGTGGAAGAAAGAGAAAATCAGGAAGAAAAAACCGAAGAAAAGCATATTTGGAAAAAAAAATTCTCTTTGAAAGAATTTTATGATAAAAATTACAAAAAATTATTACTAATTCCTTTTTTAATGTTAGTATTAGCTATTTTACAAATAGCTATTCAAACAGCTGTTACTGGAGATTTTATTAATAAAGGGGTCAGTTTAAAAGGAGGATTAACTGTTTCTATTGATAAAATAGCAAGCATTATTGAATTACAGAATTATTTGCGCGACCAGTTTCCAGATGCAGACATATCTGTAAGGGCATTGAGCAGTGCTGGAACTCAGATTGGAATTATAATAGAAGCAGCTGATGTAGAGGCAGACGAATTAATGCAGGCTATACAGAATAGATTAGGAGACCTTAACAAAGATGAATTTAGTATTGAAGTTATGGGAAGCAGCCTGGGAGCCAGTTTCTTTAAAGAAACATTTAGAGCTGTAATTATCGCATTTTTGTTTATGGGTATTGTTGTATTTTTATATTTTAGAACTCCTACTCCAAGTTTTGCTGTTATTTTAGCTGCTTTTTCTGATATTATTGTGACATTAGCTATAGTCAATCTAATTGGCATGAAGATCAGCACTGCTGGAATTGCCGCCTTTTTAATGCTGATTGGTTATAGTGTAGATACTGATATTTTGTTAAGTACAAGAGTATTAAAAAGAAAGGAAGGAACAGTATTGGATGGAATTTTAAGCGCTATGAGGACTGGAATGACAATGAGCATTACAACAATGATCGCTGTATTAGTGGCATTAGTTTTTGCTCAAAGTGTGATATTGAAACAAATAATGATAATATTATTTATTGGTTTATTAGTGGATCTGCCAAATACATGGATACAAAATGCTGGAATATTAAGGTGGTATCTAGAGAGAAAGAAAAAAGAATACAGGAGCGAAGAATGAGCAAAGCAAAAAAGATAATAACACATTGGAGAGTAATCATTGCTTTAGCAGCTATAGTTCTTGCTCTTGTTGCTATACATCCAAATCCTTTTGTAAAAGGAGTTACAATAAGGGCTGTTACTTTTAACAGTTCTGTATCTTCTGCTGGAATTACCAGCACTAAACCAACTTCTTCTCCAATGTCTAGAGAGAGAATCATTTCTATGAATAATATTCCTATTGAAAACCTAGAGGATTATTATGATTTTATATCAACATTAAAGGCAAATAGAACTGTTCATATAAAAACGAATAAAAATTTGTATAAATTAATCACAAAACCAGGATTGAATGACGATGAGATAGAGGATATTGGTTTAAGTGTTTATGAAGCGCCTACAACAAATATCAGAAAAGGACTTGATCTACAAGGAGGAACAAGAGTCTTGCTGCAGCCAGAGGAAAATCTTGAACCAGATGCAATGGAAATTCTATTGAGCAATATGCAGTATAGATTAAATGTTTATGGATTGAGTGATGTTGTTGTAAGGGAATCAGGAGATTTAAGCGGAAACCAGTATGTGTTAGTTGAGATTGCTGGTGCAAAAGAAGAAGAAGTTAAGGAATTGTTAGCAAAGCAAGGCAAATTTGAGGCAACTATTGCAAATGAGACTGTTTTTAAAGGAGGCCAGGACATTACTTATGTCTGCAGGAGTGCTGATTGTGCTGGCATTGATCCAATGAGCGGATGCGGCAAATCCGGAGATCTTTGGGTATGCAGATTTAGGTTTGCAATTTCTTTAAGTCCTGAAGCAGCTGAAAGGCAGGCTGAAATTACAAAGGATTTGCCTGTTATAACTGAAAATAGTGAAGAATATTTAAGTGAAAAATTAATTTTGTATTTGGATGATGCACCTGTTGATGAGTTATTTGTTGGATCTGATCTAAAAGGAAGAGCTGTGACTGATATCCAGATTTCTGGAAGCGGTGCAGGATCAACACAACAAGAAGCTGTTTTTAATTCATTAGAAAATATGAAGAAGCTACAAACTGTATTGATTACAGGAAGCCTGCCTGTTAAACTTGATATCGTTAAAACAGATACAATAAGCCCTATCTTTGGAAAGGAATTTATTAAAAATGCATTATTCATAGGCCTATTAGCTGTTATATCTGTCATTATAGTTATATTAGTGAGATACAGGAAAATTAAAGTTGCTGCTCCTATGCTTTTTACAATAATAACTGAATTAGTAATATTATTAGGAGTGGCTGCAATTATTGGTTGGAATTTAGATCTAGCTGCTATTGCAGGAATAATTGTAGCAATAGGAACAGGCGTTGACCATCAGATAGTTATCGCTGATGAAACATTAAAAGGAGAATCAAGCGGAGCTTCTTATGACTGGAAACAGAAAATTAAGAGGGCATTTTTCATCATAATGGCTGCTTATTTTACAACTGTTGTAGCTATGCTGCCTTTGATGAAAGCTGGAGCAGGACTTTTAAGAGGTTTTGCAGTAACAACAATCATAGGTGTAAGTGTTGGTGTCTTAATTACAAGGCCGGCTTATGCATCTATTGTTGAAATATTACTGAAAGAATAAAATGGCAACAAAAAGGTGGGCAATTGGATTAGTTGTTGTTTGTACATTATTTACTTCTTTTGCACAGATCTTCTATAAATTTGGAGCAGACAGGTTAAGTTTTGATATTTTTAGTATAATAACCAACTGGCCTATAATTATTGGCATTGCTCTTTATGGAACTGCTGCTGTATTGCTGATTATTTCACTAAAAGCAGGAGAGGTTTCTGTTCTTTATCCTATTATAGCAACAAGTTATATCTGGGTAAGTTTATTATCAATGTATTTTTTTGGAGAAATTATCAATTTTTACAGATGGATTGGTATGGCTTTCATATTTTTAGGAGTAATTTTAGTAGCAAAAGGAGGAAGAAAGGATTCAATCACTTTTACAGAACCTGTTTAAGATGGCAACTGAATTATGGGCAATCGGACTTGTATTGTTTGCGAATATTATTGGCTCTTTAGGAGCTATTTTTTTGAAGAAAGCAAGCGACAAATTATCTTTTAAATTAAAATCAATTATTCATAATGAATATTTAATCTTTGGATTAGTAATGTATGGATTAGCAACAATATTTTTTATTCCAGCTTTAAAAGGAGGAGAACTGTCTGTATTATATCCTTTTGTTGCAACTGTTTATATTTGGGTGAGTCTGCTGTCTATCAAAATGCTTGGAGAAAAGATGAATAATTTTAAATGGATAGGAATCCTATTTATTATACTTGGTGTTGTATTTATAGGAATAGGGAGCTAAAACAATTAATTTTTTAAATAAACTCTATTTTTCTTGAGCATATATGATTACTACATTATACAAATTAAAAAATGGGATAAGGGCTTTTAGAAGATGGATGATTCCTGCAGTTAATGCTAAATTACATCCTAAAGAATTCAGGCCTGTTCTTTCTTATCTTTTTACTGAATGGAAATGCAATATTGACTGCCATTATTGTTTTCAGTTTGATAATAAACAGAATGGCATGACTCTTGAGACAGCAAAGAAATCAATTGATTGGCTAAAATCAAAAGGCTGCAGGGTTTTAGCTTTAATGGGAGGGGAAGTTTTGCTTAGGCCTGGTTTTATACTTGATGTCATCAATTATGGAGTAAAACAGGGATTTTTTGTTTATCTGCCTACAAATGGATATCTTCTTACAAAAGATTTTATAGATAAGGCTGGGAGAGCAGGCGTTGCTGCAATAAATTTGGCTGTAGATTGTGTAACATTAAAACCAGGGCTTCCTAAAGCATTAATGTCAATTGAAAAACAATTTAGATATCTTGTTAAGAAACAGGAAGAATATGGTTATGTTTTATTTTTCAACATAAATATAACAAGCAAGAACCTGAAAGATGTAAAAATGCTTACAGAGATAGCAAGGGCAAATGGCATAGGGACTGATTATCATGTTAATGAGCCTCCTCAAACAGACCAGCCGCATTATCAACATAACAGAGAAGAAGCACTTTATATAAAAGAAGAACAGTTTGAAGAATTTGACGAATTAATGGATTGGTTAATTGATAAAAACAAACAAGGCTATCCCATGGTAAACCATCCTTATCATTTTGAGCATATGAAAAAATTTGTTAGAGGAGAATATGAACCTTGGAAATGTGTCGCAGGAAAAAACGGCTGTTTTATAAAAATGGATGGTTCATTATCTCCTTGTTTTGGCCTTCAATCCAGCGATATGGACTGGGGAAAGATAGGAAATTCTAATTTTGACCAGGAAAAACTTGACGAAATCAAAAAGGAATGCAATAAGCATTGTCTTTCTACATGTTTCTATACAAGCGGAAAATATTATGGTTCTTTTCCTGATATGTATAGATGGATAATGAAACATACAAAATTAGGAAGAAATATATAATCAGAAATATTTTTATAGATTAAGTTTAATATTATTAAAATGCGAAAAGAGGTAATTGTGATATCATTAGGAGGGAGTGTTGTAGTTCCTGATAATATAGATATTAAATTCTTAAAAAATTTTAAGATATTAATTCAACGATATTCTAATAAGTATAAATTTATATTAGTAATTGGAGGAGGAAAAACTGCAAGGAGATATATAGACGCAGTAAAATCAATATTAAAAAAAGCTAATAACAAAAAATTAGACTGGATTGGGATAAGAGCGACATGGTTAAATGCAGAGTTTGTTAAAATTATATTTGAAAATCAATCTTATGATATTGTTGTTGACAACCCAAATAAGAAAGTTAAATTTGATAAGATCTTAGTTGCTGGAGGATGGAAACCAGGATGGAGTACAGATTATGATGCAGTATTGCTAGCTAAAAATTATAATGCAAAGACCATCATAAACATGACTAATATTGAATATCTTTATAATAAAGATCCAAGAAAAAATAAGGATGCGAAGAAGATTAAAAAAATAGACTGGACAGGCTTCAGAAAAATTGTTGGGAATAAATGGATTCCTGGAATGAATGTTCTATTTGATCCGATTGCAGCAAAAGAAGCTCAGAAATTAAAATTAAAATTAATTTTGATTGGCAATAATTTAAATAATTTCAAAGAATTTTTAGATGGCAAGAAGTTTAAGGGAAGTGTTGTTGAATGATTCTGACTAAAAATGAGATTTTGAAGGAGATAAAGAAAGGAAATATTAAGATCAAACCTTTTAATCTAAAGAATATAGGCCCTGCTTCTATTGATTTGACTTTAAGCGATAGATTTAGACTTTTTAGAGGAAATAAAAAGATTATTTTGAATGAGAAAACAGATTATAAGAAATTGACTAAAGGCAAAAAATTAAAAGAGTTGGTGTTGAAACCTGGTGATTTTGCTCTTGGCATTACAAAAGAAACAATAAAATTGCCAGATAACCTTTGCGGCTGGCTTGGAGGAAGAAGCAGATTTGCTAGATTAGGATTGATCGTCCATATTACAGCAAGTTTTGTCCAGCCTGGCATTAATAATAAACAGGTGCTAGAGATAAAAAATGTCAGCAATAATACTTTAATTCTAAAACCTGGAGAAAGATTATGCCAGTTGATTATTGAGAAAGCAGAAGGCAAGGCAAAATACAAAGGGAAGTTTAAGAAACAGGAACTTTAGCTAATATTAACACCAGTTTCTTCTAATTTAAGAAGTTTATTCCATTGTTTATTGATATGTTTTTGTATTTCTGCAATCTCTTTTTTGTTAAGATGCTTGAATCTTCCCTGAAACATAAGATATTTTTCTACTGGAATAGATTCAGGCGGTTTTTGATTTATTTTTATAACTCCATTTTCAATTTCATAAAGAGGATAAACATTTGTTTTGAAAGCTAATCTTGATATTTCAAGTGTTATGTTAGGAGCTATTTTCCAACCAGGAACACAAGGAGAAAATATTTGAATATAGGCAGGCCCTTTATGAGCAAGACCTTTCTTGACTTTATTATACATATCCAATGGAAAAGCAGGATTTGCTGTTGCAACATAAACATTTTCATTATGTGCTGCGATGATAAAAGGCATATGTTTTTTCCATTCTATTTTTCCATGAATTGTTTTTCCTGCAGGGCTTGTTGTAGTTGCAGCATATCTTGGAGTTGCTCCTGACCTTTGGATTCCTGTATTCATATAAGCTTCATTATCATAACAGACAAAACAAACATCATGGTTTCTTTCGACTAAACCGCTTAATGCCTGCAGTCCAATATCAAATGTTCCTCCGTCTCCTGCTATAACTAAAACATTTGTATCCTTTTTCTGGTATTTTAAAGCAGTTTCTATTCCTGCTGCAACTGCTGCAGAATTTTCAAAAGCAGAATGAATCCAAGGCAAATTCCATGCTGTTTGTGGATATGGAGAAGAAACAACTTCCATGCAACCTGTTGCAGATACAACTATTGTATTCTTGCCGGCAGCTTTTGTGATATGCCTCATTATTATAGCAGCTCCACAGCCAGCACAGGCTCTATGACCTTTAATAAAAAATTCTTCTTCCGGCAGTCCTGCTATTGTTTTTTCTTCTTTTTTCATTTCTCTTAAAATAACCATTCTGTTATTGTCTGTTTTGCTTTTATTGTCTTATCAAAAGCTGTTTTAATATGGTCAGAAGTCACATCTCTGCCCCCTAAACCAACAATGAAATTATTTATAATTATATCTTTATTCTGCAAGGCAGATCTTATATCAGAAAATAAAGCTCCATGCTGGCCAAATGAAATATCCCTGTCCAAGACTGCAATTGCTTTTAGTTTTGAAGCTGCTTTGATTATATCTTCTTCTGGAAAAGGCCTAAATGTTTTTACTTTAATCAAACCAACTTTTTTGCCTTTTTTTCTTAATTCTTCAACAACATGCCTTGCTGTTGCTGTAATTGTACCCATTGCCATAACAGCATAGTCTGCATCTTTTGTCATGAATTCTTCGATTAGTCCATTTCCATAAGATCTATTGAATATATTTGAAAATTCTTCATGAGTTTTCTTGATTAAGCTTATTGATTTTTGCATTGCTTCCTGCTGCTGATATTTGAATTCCATAAATGAATTTGGAAATCCAATCGGGCCCATTGAAATTGGTTTTTTTGGGTCTAATCTATATAATGGAGAATATGAAGGAAGGAATTTATCAACTTCTTTTTGCTCTGGAATATCAACTGGTTCAAAGACATGGCTTAAAGTAAAACCATCCAAGCAAACCATTGCAGGAAGTAAAATATCTTTATTCTCAGCTATTCTATAAGCCATTATAATCCTATCTAATGCTTCCTGAGCAGATTCTACATAAAACTGCATCCAGCCAGAATCTCTTGATGCAATGCTGTCACTATGGTCTCCCCATATATTTATTGGAGCTGATAATGCTCTGTTTACAATGGCCATTACTACCGGCAGCCTCATTCCAGAAGTCACAAAAAGAATCTCGTGCATAAGGGCCAGACCTTGGGAAGCTGTTGCTGTAAATGTTCTTGCTCCAGCTGCCTGCGCTCCTAAACAAGCTGATAAAGCTGAATGTTCTGATTCTACATCTAAAAATTCAGAATCCATATCTCTATCATAAACAAAGTCTGCAATCCTTTCAACAATATGGGTTTGAGGTGTAATAGGATATGCTGCTATGACCGATGGTCTGCATAGCTTGGCAGCAATAGCAACTGCTTTTGATGTTTCAATTACTTTTTTTGCCATATATTTTTTCTTGCCTCTTTTTTATATTTTAATATATGTTTCCTTTGGCTCTCTTTTTTCATTTAAATCTGCATATTCTTCAGCTACTTCGATTTTTGACTGTTTTTCTTCAAATTTATCAACTTCATCTGTCCATTCTACTTCTTTTGATTTTTTATTTTCACTACTATTTTCTCCGTTTATCTCTTCTTCATTTTCAGTTTCATTTTTATCTTCTATTTTTTTTTCTTTTTTCTTTTCTAATTTTATTTTTTTAGCTTCCTTTTTCTCTTCTTTTTTTATTTTTTTCTCGGTTTTCTTTTCTTTCATAGCTTTTTTTATATTTTTAAGGAACACTTTTAATGCAAATAATATCAGTAAAATTATTATAGATATCAGGATGAAAAATGTTATTGTCTGAATAATTACGCTTAAGAATCCTGGACATGTGCCTGTTTTTAAGATGCCACAAAGAAATTCTCCATTATTTGAATTTTTTCCTTGGAACATCAAATATATTGCTGCTATTAAAGATACTACTAAAATAACTTTATTTTTAAACTTCATTTTTTATCCACCTCATCGATTTTGCTGTCACCTCTTTTTTTGTAAACTTCATTTTTTTTCTTTAACCATTTCAATACATTTAACAGGACATTCTGTTGCACAGATTCCACAGCCTTTGCAGAAATCATAATCAACTTTTGCTTTTCCGTCTTTTTTATCCATTATTATGGCATTGTCTGGGCAGGATTGCCAGCATTTTCCGCATTTTATACATTTATCTTTGTTTATAACTGGCTTTAATGTTCTCCATCCGCCTGTTTTATTCTTTTTTGATGAGCCAGGCTCTGTTATTACAGCTCCGATGTTAAATTTCATTTTTTAATTTTCTTTTCAATTATCAAGGGCCCTACATACCCACATTTTTTGCATATATATTTTCCAAATTTTCCTCCCATATAAAAAGTTATGTCAAAGGATTTACAACTTGGACAAATTTTTATTTTCATTTAATCTTCTTATAAACTTCTTTTACTGCTTGTTTATTCAAATCAATTATTTTTTTTTTACCTTTGAATCTTTCTTCAATTCCTTGATATAATGATTCTAAGCTGACTAAATCTGTGACTTTTGAAAATGCTCCCAGCATCGCTGTATTTACAATGCTGCTTTTAAATAATTTTAATGCAATAGAAGTTGCATCTACTGTATGAATCTTATATTTTCCTTTTATTTTAAATTCTTTTGGAGACTTATTTGAATTTATTATAATAATTCCATTCTTTTTTAGGCCTTCTGTTATATCTATAGTCTCTAATAATGATGAATCTAACACAACAACAACATCTGGATTATAGATTAAAGATCTTATGTGGATAGGTTCTTTTGATATTCTTGTATATGAAAATGAGGGAGCACCTCTTCTTTCTACTCCAAAAGAAGGCATAGCTTGAGATTGGTATTTATCATAAAATGCTGCAATTGCAAGTATTTGAGAAAAAGTTACTGCTCCCTGGCCCCCTCTTCCAATTGTCTTGATTTCAATCATATCTTAACAGAATTATCCTCTATTTTTAATGTTTTTGGTAAGCTTTAAATAGAAAATAATGTTCTTTTTAAATATATGAAATTTGAAGAATATAGGAAGAAAAATATAGAAGAGACCAGAAAAAAAATAAAAGAAAGTGTTAAACCAGATAATTTTATACTGCAGACTATAAATAATATTGATGAGATAAGCAAAGTATGTAATATTCTTGTCAAAAGACTGCGCGAGTGGTATGAACTTTATAATCCTGAGTTCTCTAGAAAATTTACAGATCATGAAGTGTTTGTTAAGTTTATTATTGAAGGAAAAGATAAGAAGATTAAAACTTCTATGGGTGCTGATTTGAATAAAGAGGATTTAAGGCCTATATTGGAAATAGCTAAAGAATTGAATGAACTCTATAAATTTAAAGACAAACAAAAAGAATATTTGAAGAAAGTGATGGAAAAAAATAATCCTAATCTAACAGCTGTTGCCGGCTATTTGATTGGAGCAAAATTAATTTCTCTTGCAGGTGATTTAAGAAGACTAGTTATGTTTCCTGCTTCTACTGTTCAATTGCTTGGAGCTGAGAAAGCATTGTTTAGGCATATGAAAACCGGAGCAAGAGCTCCAAAGCATGGAATAATCCATGAACATCCAATTGTTTCCAATGCAAAAGAGAAGGGAAAAGCTGCAAGAGCTGTTGCTGATAAGATTTCTATTGCTGCTAAAATTGATTTTTTCAAAGGCAAGTTTATCGGAGATAAATTAAGGAGAGAGTTGGAGGAGAGGTTTAGTTGAAGTAGATGCTGATAAAGGAGTTATTAGGAAGATAAAATGATCAATCCAAAAAAAGAACTGTTTAAGTGGGGGCCTATTGATGGTAAGCCAATCTATGTAAGTGTTTTTATAGAACCTTTTGAAATTTACCCTAGATTTATAGATGGCACATGGCCTGATCTTCTTGGATATTTTAAAGATGGTAAAGTTGTCTTTATTGCAGATTATCCTGCTCTTAGAAAAAGAGGATTGTCTTTATTTAAAAAATATGTTTTAAAAAATGAAAACTTAAAAAAACATCATAAAGATTGGGTTAAAACTACAAAGAAGATAATAAAGTTTGAAAATAAGATTAATAAAGGCCTTTTAAAATTTTCAGATAATGAGTTAAATAAATTGTTTGCTTCTTTTTATAAATTAGATATTGATTTTTGGTTAAGAGGTTTTTTACCTGAATTGGCTAATTATGGGGCAGAGCCATTTCTGCAGAACAAGATATTAAAGTTTGATAAACTTAATTTTGTTGAAATATTTGAAAAGCTTAGTGCTCCTGAGCAGATCTCTTTTTTTCAAAAAGAAGAATTAGAGTTTATGAAAATAAAGCTGATTCATGACAAGAAAAAACAGCTTGAGGAATTAAAAAAACATCAAAAAAAGTATTATTGGTTAAGGAATAGTTATGGATTTACTAAGGTTTTAGATATTAATTTTTTCAAAAATGAGCTTAAGAATATTTCTAAAAAAGATGCTGAGAAAAAGATTAATGAGATAAAGAATTATGTTGGTAAAATAAAACAGGAGAAGAAAAGGGTTATTAAGAAATATAAAATAGATGATAATATTGTTAATATTGCCAACAAACTTGCTTATTGCGTATGGTGGCAGGATTTAAGGAAGAAATTTATCTTTATAGGAAACCATATTATAACTAAGTTTATTGAGGAGATTTCAAAAAGAAAAAAAATTCCATTTAAAGAATTAAGCTATTATTGTCTGAATGAAATTGTTGAACTTTTAAAGGAAAATAAGAGGGTAAATGTTAAAGAAAGATTAAAAGATTTTGTTACATATTATCATGAAAGAAAAAAAATAAAATATATTTCTGGCAAAAAAGCAGCTAAGTTAGCCAAGCCTTATGTTGAGGTTAAGATTAATTCTAATTTGAAAGAATTCAAAGGAACTGTTGTCAGCAGAGGAAAAACTCTTATGGGAAAAGCAAAGATCCTTCTTACTCCTAGGAATTTAAACAAGATGAATAAGGGAGATATACTAGTTGCGCCAATGACTTCTCCTGATTATGTTATTGCAATGAGGAAAGCTTCTGCAATCATCACAGATGAAGGCGGTATGACAAGCCATGCTGCAATTGTTTCCAGAGAATTAGGGATTCCCTGCATTGTTGGGACTAAAATTGCCACAAAAATTTTAAAGGATGGAATGTTAGTAGAAGTAGATGCTGATAAGGGGATTATTAGAAAGATAAAATGATAAAATTTATTTTAATATTTTTGGCTGATCTTGAAAAAAGGGTTAAAAAAGAAAAACCAGAAGAGCAGCCGCAGGAAGCATTAATTGAAACTAAATTTGAGGATTTGAAAAAAGAAATTGAGCCTTATAGAAAAGGAATGCCTGAATCTCCTTCTTTAGTAGCAAGAGCCAAAGCAGCTGTTGCAAATGCAGCTAATGTTGCCAGGAATGCTTATGATAATACTGTTGGTTATGCAATAGCCAAAGGCCAGAATTGGAAGACAAGAAGACATTTTAGCAAGGATCCAGAAAGTGAGGATAAGATAGTATATTTAATGCATGGACTTATGCAGAATGAAGGAAGCCAGCGAAAGTTTGGAAAGCAGCTAAGAAAAGAAGGATTTCAGCCTTATCATTTAAAGGGAAATCATCATTTGTCAAGAAAAGAAAGTGCAGAAGAGGCTTTTGAACAGATTGAGGATTTTCAAAGAGATACTAAATTAAAAAATCCTTCTAAGAGGCATGATTATTTCAGTGGCCATAGTAGCGGAGCAGATGTTGGAATATATATGGCTGGAGATAAAAGAATTAAAGAATATGGGATAACTAAAGTTCAGGCAAGGGCTCCTGCTCCATATGGCATAAAAGCAAAAAGAATAGGCCAGAAAATACTTGCTCCTCTGGCAGACAAAGATGATGTCAGCAAGTCAGCAGGAAAACGAAATGCTGTTGAGCTTGCTGCCAGGGAACCTACTGTTACTGTTGATGTTATTGCAGGCAGATATGATGGCCTTGTTCCTCCTTCTGATGCAGCGTATCAGCATGCTACACATCATTATGTTATTGATCATCCTGATTCAACTCATTTTGGGACAAGCGGTGTGAATAAAGATATGAATAATGTTTTTATTGATCATTTGAAAGGTGAAGTAGGGGAAAAGAAAAAGAAAGAATATAAAAAAGCTGCGTAAAATGGATTTTTATAAAGATAAATTAGACCTTCTAATTGTTGATATTGATGATACTTTTGTTTATCACAGGACTGTTGCTGCTGCAAATAAATTATTTCTTAGTTTGTTTGGCGTAAAGTTGAAAG
Organism: Candidatus Woesearchaeota archaeon; assembly: GCA_019322815.1. Lineage (GTDB taxonomy): Archaea > Nanobdellota > Nanobdellia > Woesearchaeales > WJKL01 > JAHWIB01. The sequence goes on from JAHWIB010000006.1 coordinate 30,161, forward strand.
ATAAGATATATACTACTAAAAAATCTATTTTTCTTATATTATTGAATTTTTTTAGATTTAGATTTCAGAAAAAGATATTTAAACTTTTTTTTATAGCTATTTATTTATATTTTCTAAATACAATAAGAGAGATAAATAATAAATTCTTTAGAACTATCAGCAGTGAGAAGATTATTAAAATATGGGCTAATGCTGTTATTAATCTTGGAATAAAATCTTCAGAATATCAGCTTTCTAAAAAAGCAATTAAAAATAATCTTAATCAAAAGGTCTTAGAGATTTATAAATCATTGAAGAAATCTAATCCAAGGATGAAGGTTCTTGCAATAACGCAGAGTTTCACTGTAAATGGAGATCCTATTAAAGATATTTTAGATATAGATATTATTGAAACTAATAGATTTATTGTTAAAGATGGAATTATAGTAGGAAGTGAAATTAATATTAAAGGCGGAGAAGATAAAAAGAGGATTGCAGAAGGGGTTATTAAAAAATTAAAAGCAAAGAATATTGGTGTTTTTGTTGATGATTATGACGATGCTCTTTTATTGAAGCTGAAAAATTTAAGGTTTATATTATATAAGAAAAAATTAAAAAGATTTATAGATTTTGGGGATATTAAAGCATTAAGTTTTAGGTGATAGGTTAATTAAAATGAAGTGGTTTGTATATACAAGAGGAACAATCCCTTTGCACAGAATAGCGCCTGCTTTAGCTAGTATTAATGAGTGCAGTACAAAACTTAATGATATACTTTTTGATAAGCTTCTTTATATTAATGAAAAAGATAAATTATGGTTTGCATGGGATAAAGAACAAATAACTGAGGTTGGCAGGAAGATACTAGAAAAAATAAAGACAAAAGAAGGCAAAAAAACCCATTTTAATAAAATTAAAATCTTTTTTGACAAAGCAATAAAATCTTCAGAAAGAATAAGAAAATTAAACCTTAAAGAATTTGATAATGAGGAGATAATTAAACTTTATAAAGAGCATTATGATAATTGTAAGGAAGCACATGGACTAATGGATGTTAATATAGATGCAATAGACATCTATCCTGTTGAATATTTAAAAGAAAAAATAAAAAAATCTCTGCCAAAAAATATAGGTTCTCAAGAATTTATTAAGATCTACACTAAACTTACAACACCTACTTATAAAACTTATGTAAAGAGAGAAGAGATTGAATTGCTTAAAATAGCTTCTAAAATTAGGAAGCAAAATCTTTCTTTTGAACGCATAAAGCCTGATTTAAAGAGGGTAATAGATAAATTTTGGTGGACAAGTCTTGGATTTGAATCTATTGACCCTAAATTTGAAGAAGATTTTCTAAAAGCACTTAAAGAATATTTAAGGGATATTAAAGATCCAGATGATTATCTTAAGAAGTCAGAAAAGGAGTTTGCAGAAATAAAAAAACAAAGAGACAAGCTTATTGAAAATTACAACTTAAGCAAAGAAATACAGGATTTAATTAAATTATTTGATGATTATGCTTTGTTTCATGATCTAAGAAAAGAGATGCAGGTTAGAACAGGATATTCTTTTCAATTATTGATGTATGAAACAGCAAGACGCTTAAGATTAGATAAAAAGGATCTTGAATGGTATTGGCCTGATGAAGTTTGTGATTTGTTAAAAAATAAAAAGTTTAATAAAAAAGAAGCAGATAAAAGAATAAGGGCAGTATGTGTATTAGCTTCAGAAGGCACATTAAAAACCTATTCAGGAGATGAAGCAGTTAAAATCAGAAAACAACAATTAGAAGAAGAGGTTAGAAGTACAGCTGAAATAATAGGAACATCAGCATCTCCTGGCAAGGTAATTGCAAATGTTAAAGTTTGCAATGGAGCAGAAGATGCTTTAAGAAAAATACAAAAAGGAGATGTTTTAGTATGCGGCATGACACTGCCTGATTATGTTCCTGCTATGAAAAAAGCAGCAGCAATCATAACAGATGAAGGAGGCATAACCTGCCATGCAGCCATTATAAGCAGAGAGTTTAACATACCCTGCATCACAGGAACTAGAATTGCAACGAAAGTTTTAAAAGATGGAGATCTTATTGAAATTGATGCTGATAATGGAATTATCAAAAAATTAGAAAAATGAACAAAAAACAAGCAATAGATTATCTTAAAAAAACAGAAATTGATGTGCAGAGTGCAAATGCTGCTTTGTTTTTCACAGATTTAGCTTATTCATCTTATGCTGATTCTTGGAAGGTTCATGGACTTGATTATGGTCCTGTTTTTTGTTTTATTTCTTATAAAAAGATGCATATGTTTTTTCAGTTTTTAACTAGGAAAAATATTGATGCTGTAGCTAAAAAGATGTATACTGATTTTCTTTCAAACTCTGATAGTCTTAAGAAAAGAATCAAAGCTCATCAGGAATTGACAAAAAAGCTAGATAAAATATGGGAAGATCATCTTAAAAAATCTGGGGATCTGCTTAAAACATATAGAAATTTGATAGAGACAGCAAGAAAATGGTGGCGTTATGGTGCTATTGGAGAGGATAAAGGAGCTGTAATTGATTTAGAGATTGTTCCTAATTTTGAGAGAAGGTATGGGATAAGCAAAACAGAAGCAAGAGATATTGTATATAATCTTTCACATCCAGAAGAACAAACTGTGCTTAATATTGAAAGAAGGATATTTTTAGAAATCTGTAATGAAATTCTTAGCAATGCTAAGCTGATTAAAGCTTTGAAAAAGGAGGATTATGATTTAATTTTAGGGAATAAAAAAATCTTTAATAAAATTCAATTGTATATCAAGGATTTTTTTTGGATAAAAACAACTTTCTATAGCTCTAAAGAGATAACTCCTATTGTATTATTGAAAGATGTAGAGAAAGAAATTAAAAAACTTTCAAAAAAAGAAGTTTTAGATGAAATTAAGAACATTAAGACTAATTTTTTAGATATACATGACAAAAAAAAGAAAATACTTGAAAAATTTAAATTAACAAAAGAGGATAAGGAAGATATTGAATTTGCTAGATTGATCACTTATTGGATTGAGCAAAGAAAGCTTGGAATGATGAGACATTTTCATTATTTTACACGTATCTTTGAAGAGATTGCGAACAAATTCAAAATAGATTATCATGAAATAGCAGTTAGCAGGATCAAAGAGATCGATAGTTTGTTAGAAAAAGGAAAAAGACTTGGGAAAGAAGCAATTAAGAAAAGAAATGATGCTATAATGAGCATATATGAGAAAAATCTTAAGACTACTGAGTTCTATGGCAAAGATGCTGAGGAATTATTTAAGCTTGCTAATAAAAAAGAGGATAAAGAGATAAAAGGAGTTGTAGCAAGTAAAACTGAGATTAGCAAAATAAAAGGAATAGTCAGGATAATAAAAAATCCTAAAAAACAAGATCTTAAGAAAGGAGAGATTCTAGTTACTTCAATGACAAGGGTTGAATTTGTTCCTATGATGAGAAAGGCAAAAGCAATAATCACAGATGAAGGAGGAATTGCATGCCATGCTGCTATTGTCTCAAGGGAATTAAGAGTTCCCTGTGTAATCGGCACTAAGGTTGCTACTCATGTTCTTAAGGATGGAGATCTGGTTGAAATTGATACTGAGGAAGGTATTGTCAGAAAGATTAATAAATGAAGATTAACTAAAATAATTAAATGATTAAAGACATTATAAATAAATATAAACTTAATAAAAAGTGGACTTATAAGGGGTTTCATGGAATCCTCCATACTTTTTTTCCTGTTGGAGAAGAACCTTTAAATAGGTTAAAGGCAAATTATGGAGATTCTTTTAAGATTACTTTGTTCTTTGTTACAGAAGATTATGTTAATTGGTATTGGAATGATGAAGATATGATAAGATTAAGAGAATCTTTTATTAAAAAAGTGAATAAAGATTCAAAGTTTTTAGAAAAATTCTTGAATAAATGGAAAAAACTTGTGTCTATTTTTAATCAGAGAATAAAAGAATGTGAAAAAGCTAATCTAAGTAAGTTATCTGATAAAAATTTGATGGATCTATACAATAAATTTTATCAAGCATATATTGATGAATATAGTATTGCAATTGGTTTACAAGATCCTTTTTCTATGCATGCTGATAAGTTTATGAAACCATTATTAGAAAAGATTCTCAAGAAACAAGGCAAAGAAAATAAAATAAATGAGTATTATGCAATCTTAACAAGTCCGGTAGTAGAATCTTTTATTGCTGCAGAATTTAGAGGCAGATTAAAAATTCTAAAAGAAATAAATAAAAAAAGTTCTAGAGTTAATAAACTTTTGGAAGAGCATTCTAAGAGATTTTTCTGGATAGAAAATAATTATGCAAAAGTTAAGGTTTTAGATAAAAAGTATTTTTCGGAGAAGATTAAAAAAGAGATGGAAATGGATATAAATCCTGATGAAGAAATAAAAAAAATGGATAATCAATTAGAAAAAATTAAAGAAGACAAAAAGAAGCTAATTAAAGAATTTAAGAATTTGATTAAAATAACCGAGGTTTTTGCTTATATGCAAGATGAAAGAAAGAAATATGTACTGCTATCAAACCATTATCAAAAGAAATTTTTAGATGAAACTGGCAGAAGGTTAAATTTGACTGAAAGAGAAATGAATTATACGGTTTTTCCAGAACTTAAGGAGATGTTATTAGGTAGAAAGATAGACAGGAAAAAATTGGCAGAGAGGTATAAACATTGCTTGTGTATTCAAACTTTGGATGGCTATGAAGTTTTAGAAGGAAAAGATGCAGATAAAATTTATGATAAAATCTTTAATCCAAACATAAAAACTAAGGAAATTAAAGGGACTTGTGCTTCACGAGGAAAAGCAGAAGGCATTGTTAGAATAATTAAAAAAACTCATGATTTAATCAATGTTGATAAAGGAGACATTCTTGTCACTAGCATGACTAGACCAGAGATGGTCACAGCGATGGAGAAAGCTGCTGCAATAGTAACAGATGAAGGAGGGATTACATGTCATGCTGCAATTGTCTCAAGAGAATTGGGAATTCCTTGTATAATTGGAGCTAAGATAGCTACTAAAATTTTAAAGGATGGAGATTTAGTTGAAGTTGATGCAAACAAAGGAATAGTCAGAAAAATATAGAAGCTTTATATACTTCTTAAATTAGTTTTTTTATTAAAAATGCCTAAAATAATTGAACTTGTATGCACTGGAAATCATGGAAGAAGCCCTGTTGCTGAATTAATTGCTCAATATTATCTAGGGGAAATAGGCGCGTTTGGAGAATACAAAGCAACATCAAGCGGAACTTCTGTTGATCTAATAGAAAAAGGCCAAGTTCCTGCTAAAGCTATGGCTGGAATAATAGGGATTGGAAAAGAAAGAGAATTATATTCTGCAGATGAATTAAAAGAAATTGACCAAGCTATCAGAGACGGCCGAGATGAAATATTAAGACAATATTTTCTAAGAGCATCAGATTTATTTTCAAAGGAAGAGCATGATTATAGAACAGAAGCAATAAAATATTTTGGAATAGAGGGTGTTGTTAAGGAAAAAAGCGAACAAACAATAGTAAGACCTGATGCTGTTGCTGTTTTATCTATGGCTGAATCAAATAATAGACAAGTTCAAAAAATATATAATAATTCTGATTGTAATCCTGTAATCAATGTTCTTAGCAGATTTGCAACTGGAAATCCTGATGCAGCGCTTCCTGATGCATTCGGAAAAGGAAAAGATGAATATTTTAAAACAGTCGAATTACTTAGAGAACATGTGCCTATGGCAATAGATAGATTAATAAACTAAAAGTTATAAATTAGATTTATTAATCAATAAGAATGAATTCAGAAAAAAAATCAAGATACTTATTTCTTTGGGGAGATTATCAGCCTCATTTAACTATTGAGTTGAATATCAATTCCTTTATGAAATTCAGCAATATCCCATGGAATAATGTAAAAAATATTATTCAATTATCAAGAAAAAATGTTATATCCTGTTTTCATTCAAAAGAAGACTTTCAAAAAGATGAAGAATTGGGAAAAAAATTCTTAGACAATGATTTTTCAAGAAAATTTATCAGCGATCTAGAAAATGCTTATAGAAAGCATTGGGAATTCTTTAATTCATTTAAAAAGATTGATTTTTCTTCATTATCAAAAGAAGAAATATTTGAATCCTTAATCAACATCACTGATAATTGGTCATTAATAATAGCTTATTTCAGAGCAAGCCAGGAAAAACCAGTTCAATACCTTATTAAGGAAATTAAAAAATATCTTTCAGAGAAAGAAACAGCCATTATTATGATTTCAAGCGATTTAGATCTCCTAAATAGGGAACAAATAGATTGGCAGGAATTATTAAAACAAGAATATTCAAAAGAAAAATTGCTAAAACATGCTGGAAAATATCCATGGCTTGTTATGTGCCATTTCACTTATGATGATGTTATAGATACTTTAACCCAGAGATATAATAATGATAAAAAACATTTGAAATTTAAAGATATTGTTAAAGAAAAACAAGAACTGAAAGAAAAACAAGAGAAGATTATCAACAAAGCTCCGCAGTTAAGATTTTTTATTAATCTATTACAAAGGCTTGCTCTTTCAAGAATGGAAATTAAATCCTGCTGGGCAGGAATGGATTTTTATTTAATACCCTTAATTGATGAAATATCAAAGAGAACAGGAGAATCTATAAAAGATATTTACAAATTTTATCTAATCAATGATATTAAAAATCTATTATTTGAGGATACCAAGTTGTCAGAAGAAGAGAAAAAGAAAAGAAAAGAATGTTTTGTGGGATTATGGAAAAATGGAAAAGTAATTTACAGGTCTGGAAAAGAAGCAGAAGAATTAACAAGAGAAGAACTGGAAGATTTATATGAAATTAAAAAAGTTGATGAGATAAAAGGAACAGCTGCAAATCCTGGTAAAATAAGAGGTATAGCAAGAATACTCGAGGCAAATAATCTTGAAAGGACAAGAAAATTAAGGGAGGATTTTCAAAAAGGCCAGATCCTGATTACACAGATGACACAACCAAGCATAATGGATATTGCAATGAATGCTTCTGCATTAGTCACAGATGAGGGAGGTATGTTATCTCATGCAGCGATAATCTCAAGAGAACTTAAAATACCATGTGTTGTCGGAACATATAATGCCACAAAAATATTCAATGATGGAGATTTGATTGAAGTTGATGCAAACAAGGGAATAGTTAGAAAGATTAAT
>JAHWIB010000007.1 GCA_019322815.1 Candidatus Woesearchaeota archaeon
CTTTATCTTGCTCAAATCCTGGTTTAAATGCCTTTTGAATCTTTTGTTTTAAATCTTCAACAAAAGCATCACTGCCTGGCCTAACTTCTCTTTCAATTGCTATTACATGATCAGTCAATTTATTTGTAAAATTAAATCTATTATATTCTTCTCCTTTAAACTTACTATCGTGACAAGCCAATATCTCTGTGATATTTCTTCTTAATATGAAATAAGAATCATTTCCTCCTTCTACAACTATAACTAATTCTTTTTCTCTATCATAAACTATTCTTTCAATAGGTATTTTATGAGCAGGAAATACAAATCCATTTTCTGTAATATATCCTTTAACGCGATCCTCCTTGCCTATAACAAAATTATCTTCGTCTGCTTTAGGTCCTTTTCTCCCTGTAGTTAATCTCCTTACTTCTGATTCTAATTGTTCATTTCTTTTTTTTATTTTTCTTCTTTCTTCATCTTCATTAAAAAGTTGTTTTAGAAGCGCCTCTTTCAGAGCAAATTGTTCTTTTATTTGTTTACATTCAGCTACTGCACTATTCCTTTCTGCTTCTAATTCATTTAATCCCTGCTTAGCAGCTTCTATAACTTCTCTCTGTGTCTGTAATTTTTCTTCTAATTCTGAAGCTCTTTCTATTTCTCCTTTTAATTCTCTAGCTACTTCAGCTTCTACAGCTAACGAATCCCTTTCTTGTCTTAATGCCTGCAGCTCTTCTTCATATTGCCTATTTGTTGCTTCTAATTCATTTATTCCTTGCTGTGCAGCTTCTATAACTTCCCTCTGTGTTTGTAATTTTTCTTCTAATTCTTCGTTCTTTCTTTCTAATCTTGCTTTTTCATCTCCTGATTTTCTCATCTCACTTAGTTCATTCATTTGTTTACTAATATCTGCACGAAGACTTTCTAGTTCTTTCCTGAGTTCATCCTCTTCTCCACCCTCTAAAATTTTAAATCTTCTTTCTAAGTCTTCTTTTACTACTTGAGCTGATTCTAGTTCCTTCATTGCCTCTGTCAATCTTAATCTTAATTCTTCATTATCCCTTGCTAATGCTGCCTCTGCTTCTCCATCAGATTCTCCAGATTCTTTCTTTCTAAATCTAGCTAATCTTTCTGCAAGCTTCCTTTCTCTTTCATCATTTGGCATTTTCTTCTATCAAATCTATTGTTTCTCCTTTGCTTCCAACCATCAGGTCAGCAGCCTTTTCATAGGCAGAATTAGCTCCTTGATTATCCTTTTCAAGTTCTAGAGCAATTCCTAAGAATATCTGGGCAAAAGCCTTATCAGGATTCTCTTTCCCTCTTCTTTTTAAATCATCTAATATAGTTTTTGCATCAGGTTTATTTTCTAATAAGGATATCAGACAATTTTGATTGTACGTATAAGATGGATCATCTTCTATCCCTTTTATGTGTGTTTCAATCGCTTTATCAATATTTCCTCTGGATTGATAAAGATTTCCAAGACCTTGATAAATATTTCCAAGCTCCACACAGCTGGATCTACAAATTCTAAATCTGTTTATTCCTTCTTTGAATTCTTTTTCTGCTTCATCTAATTCCCCTCTTTTTTTTAATGTTCTTGCTAGATTATTACGATAAAGAGGATCCCAAGACCCGCATCTTACAGCTTCTCTATAATGTTTGACTGCTTCATCTGTATTCCCTTCTCTACTAAAAATTACTCCTAAATTATTATGTGATGCCCCATAATCTGGATTAATCTCTAGCGCTTTTTGATAAGTTTTTTTAGCGCCTTCCTTATCTCCTTTTTCGCTTAAAGCATATGCTAATTTGAAATGAGCACTTGCATCATTAGGATCTTTTTCTATTGCTTCTCTAGCTTCTTTGATATCTTTATCAGCATCTATTGATTCTTTTTCTGGTTTGTTAAGGTCCATTGCCTTTTTATATTCTGATATTGCTTTTAAAAAATCACCTTTAGCTTTATACGCATTTGCAAGATTAAAATGAATAGTAGAATTATTAGAGTCTAAGGCTACAGCTTTCTCCAGGTTTTCTACTGCAGAATCTGTATTATTTGCAAGGCGATGCCAGGCAACTCCGATATTATTAAGCGCAGCAACATTTACAGGCTCAAGAGCCAGTACAACTTCATATTCTCCAAGCGCTTCCAGATGTCTTTGTCTCAGATAGATATTTCCTAGATTATTATGGGCCTTTATATCTTCTGGTTTAATCTCTATAGCTTTTTTCAGGGCAGCTGCTGCTCCATCAAAATCCTTTATTCTTCCTTTAGCTACTCCAAGATTATTATATGCAGCAGCATAGACAGGATCAAGTCTTATTGCTGTTTCATATTCAGATATTGCCTCATTTAATTTTCCAACTCCAAATCTTGAATTTCCGCTTTTAAGATGTCTTCCTGCTTCTTCGCTGCTTTCACTAGGCTGATCTGACAACTCTCCAAATCCTTCCAGTATCTCGACCAGGCTCTTTTCTTCATCTGATTCTTCTTTTTCTCCTTCTTTCTTATTGAAGACCTTGTTGTGGAAATGTGTCTTCCTTTTTCTTATCTCATCTATTGCATATCTTGCTTTCTCGCCAGCTCCCTTATCCTCTTTTCTGTCAGTAAATGGAGGGCCCCATAGATAGATTATCTCATATGCAGCAGGCCAGAATTCCTCTTTGCTTATTTCTCCTGCTTCAAATTTCTTGAATGCTCCTCTTAATATCTCTTCTTCTCTGGCTCTTACATCTGTATAAACTTCGATAGAAGATGTTAATAACTCATTTCTTTTTGGAGCTAATTTTACCTTTTCTCCTAACTCAAGAAATTTCTTATGCGCTTCCATTATCCTGTCAATTGTAACATAGTTTACTGTTCCCCATTTGCCGTCTCTATTTTCTTCAGCGCTGTTGAGTGCATCAACAAATTCTTTATGCGCTTTTAAGAAATCAGTATATTCTTCAGAGCTGACTATATCTTCAATTTCTTCAGAAACCTGTTCACCGTTGAATTCTGCCAGGCAAACATCAATAGATCTGTATCTATAATCTTTTGCTGTCTTGCCGCTTTGCGGCTTGGTCATCAATTTTCTTCCTAAAAGCCTTTTTAACAGATATTTGCTTCTATCACTAACATCAAGATTTGGTATTGTTTTTTCTATAGCATCCCTATATTCTTTTGAAGAATTATGATACATATCATTTGATACCTTTTTTGTCAAAGCCATATACAAAGCAACTCCAAATGCAAAGATATCTTCATCAATAGAATATTTGGTCTTGCCTCCTTTATACTCAGGCGATTGAAACTGTTCTGCATTCTTCGCGCTATGGGTGCTTTTTGGTTTGTTTTCCTGGTCATCTTTTGTTAATGTACCATAATCTGCTACAGCCCAAAAATCATCTTCATAACCAAATATATTTGAAAGTTTTATATCTCTATGAACATAACCTACTCTGTGAATTTCACTAAGTGTCTTTGCTGCCTGATGAAACACTTTTAAAATTTTATCTTCCCAATCCTGTTTTGAAGCTTCATCTTCTTTTTCTCCTCTGTCTTCCATTGCCTTCTTTTTTTCCATCGCCTGCTGCACAACTTTTTCCAGATCCAAAACAGCAGGAATTGAAAGAATTCCAAAATATTCTTTTTCATCTCCTTTAAATTCTACTGGTTTTTCTCCAACCAATCTGGCTAGAAATTTAGGCTCATGAGCCTCTCTTACTAGGTCATAAGGCATCGAGCACTCTTCTCTTGCATTAGGTGTAAGAAGAGGTATTTTAAGAATAGCTTCTATATCTCCTAATTCTTTGCATTTTACCCTGGTGATATATCTGTACTGGTCCTGGACCATCTCTTTAATTACTTCAAATCTTTCATCTTTTTCCAAAACCTCTTGAATTGATTGTCTTTCGCTGAATTCTTCTATTAATGTTTGCATTTATATCCCCCTCCTAATTGCTATAAATGAAGTATTATCCATCCCACCTAATTCTTTTCTGGATTTTTCTTTTTGTTTTCTGAATTTTTCATCGTATCCTTCTGCATTTTCATCCTTTTCTGAAAGCTCTAACCTTGCATGAGCTTCTGCTATTTCATTAGGATTTTCTGAAAACGCTAAAAGAGTGTTTCTTGCAATATGAAACATTTTTAGTGCATGCACTCTTTCATTTTCAGATACAGTATGTGACAAGCCGTCATCCTCAATCAGCAGAATTTCTCCTGGTTTTATTGGCTCTATTCCAGCATCAACCTCTATATCTGCTCCGCAGCCTATATAACTGTCAAGACCAAGCCTTGCTTCTATTACAGCTTGTTCTGCAGGGGAACATTTTTTTGTATCTTCTTCGTAAGTGACATGTTCTTTTGTAAGTTTTACCAGTTTTCCTTCTCTGTTAAATTTGTAGATTCTGCCATTGCCTGCATGAGCCCAATAAGCAACATCTTCATGGATTATGCACGCATCTAAGGTTGTTCCCATACATGTTTCATCTGGATTATCTTTGATAGATATTAATTCATTTGCTTTATAAAAAATATCTTTCATGAATTCTGGAATACGTTTTAAATCAAATTTTTTCTTTTTCAAATGAGAATATAATGATTTTAACTCAAAATATGCTGCTTGACAGGCCAGATAGCTTGCTTTTTTTGGATAAGAATGCCCTCCTACTCCGTCTGCTAACAAATAAATATTCCTTTTTCTATCTACTAATACAGTATCTTCATTTTCTTTTCCTCTTCCTCTTTTCTGTTTTCCAATTACTGAAGCCTGGATTATTTCATAAGCCATATTTACCACCTATTTCATCATAAATTTTAATTTTAGAATCTATCTCTCTTCCTGACATGCCGTTTTTTTCAGCTTCTTCGCGGGATTCATATTTGAATAATCTATACATAAATCCTAATACATCCCAAAGCCTATGTACATTTAACAAGACATCATCTATAGCCTCAGGAGACACACCTTTTTTAATTGCTGTTTCACGATCTTCATATTCTACTGCAAATTCCTCTATTTTATCCATATCAGCGCTTCTTCTTTTATCATAAGCTTGCTCTAATTCTCCTAATTCAGAACAAAAATATCCAACCAACCTATTTTCTTTGACATATTCCTGCAATGAAAATAAATCCTTATGAACCTGAGCAATATTATCCGGCCATTCAGTTTGATCAATTCCCTGCCTGCTGTAAGATAAACTTTTTGTTAGAGCATCATGCAATGCATAAAATCTGCTAAATGCTGGTTCTTTTTCTAATGTTTCTTTAAGCTGACCAACCAGATCTTCTGGTTCAGGAATCTCCTCTTCATCAAAAGTTAACATATTTTGTAATATTCTAGTCAAATCTTTTGATAAGCCGATTTTTTTAATTTCTTCATTTGAAGGCAGATGAATTGCTTCTCTTTTAAATCCAGTCAATAAATCATAAAAAATCAAACCTAATGCCCTGACATCGCTTTGCGCCTTTGTTATCTCCATTTTTAGTGACTGCCTCATGCTGTCTGGGCTGTATGTCAGGCTGTCAGAAACATCTGCATGAAGATTAGGTCTTTTATCTGCATCATATCCAGATTGATCATAAGTCAATTCAATGTCTGCAGAATCAGCTAATTTAACTGTTCCTGTTTCTTCGTCATAAAATATATTATCTGGATAGATAAATCCTATTCTTTTTCTGTTTTTATGAATATGGGATAAAGCAGAAGCTATTTGAGCTACTATACTTGCTGCCTCTTCTTTTGAATATGCTTTTTTTTCAATTCTTTTATACCTGCTGGCATCTATCGGCTCCATCACAAGATAAGGCCCAATAACTCTTGACCCACCATGTCCTACATTAGAAAATTTAATTATATTAGGATGATCAATATCCAATAATCCCTTAAAATAATCCATCATTATTTTATCTTCACATGCACTTAATGCTCCAGTCTTCATTGATTTTATCTTTATTGTACAAGGATTATCTGATTTATCCTTGGCTCTGTATAAATGATAAATTCCTTCATTTGAGATCAATTCTTCTATTGTATAATCCCCTATTTTAGTATCGTTTGTTATTTCTCCTTGTCTTTTATTATGTTTAACATCCACTCCTCTTTCTTTTAATTTTGCTATGCTTTGATCATTTCCTGGAATAGGATTATCTACAACATCAAGAAACTTTAAATTATCAAGCTCAATACGTGCATGTAAACTGTCTCCGCTGAATAGTCTTCTTAAATCTCTTATTCTATTTCCTCCAACATAAACTTCTTCTGCACTTTTTGGCAGCCCTTCTAAGCTGCTTATCTTATTTCTAAAACCATAAAAAACACGCAGCTTAAACAATGATCTTAATGGATTTAAATCAGAAACTTCATTATCTCCAAGATCTATTACCTCTAAGTGAGGCAGTATCATCCTGCCTATTTTAGCTATTTTATTGCAATTCAAAGCAAGGTCCCTCAAATGAGTAATGTAGTTTATATCATTAGGTATTTCAGTTAAAGATCTGTTTATCTTTAACCCAGTAATATGTACTCCTTCTATCCTGACTTCTAGTTTATCTGTTTCTTTTGAATGATAGGAAATCTCATCAACAAGTTCAAAATCATCAACACTAACTCCAGCAGCTTTAGCTATTATTTCAAGCGCATGATATTCAAATCCAAAAATATGTTTTTCTTTATATTTTACCGGCGGCGGAACTGCAGAAGGTATGTCAACAGGTATTCTTCTTTCTTTTAATGCCATGACTCCTGCATCAGTAAAAGGCATACCATTTCCTGATAAATGAACCTTTTCTATATACTCTAATGTTGCTAAAGGATCTCCAATACCAATATCATTTCTTCTAAAATAACCTTCTTTTAATCTGGTTAAAGCCTCAACTGGCTGGATAGTACCTAATCTACTATAACCTTCTATTCTTAATCTGACAATATGAGAATCTTTTACTTCTGCTTCAATAACCTCTCCTTCATTGGCATCTAAAGGGGTTGTTCCGATAGCCCTAAAATCATCTACACTAAATCCAGCTTGTACTGCCGTTGCTTCTATTGCTTCTTTTTCTTCTGGAACCAATTCATAATTTTTCAAAGGATAACTTGGATCTGGTTTTTCATCCTCATCCTCTTCTATATCTACAATTTCCTCTGGCTGAGGTGCAGGAGGCTCAGGCTCTTTAAAATTAGCAATAGCCTCTGCAATATGTTCTGGAGTTTCCTCTAAATCAAAATAATCCGTGCGTAAAGATGTTATAATCTCACCTAATGATTTCTTATGAATATCTTCTTTTATTCCTGCTAAACATTCTTCCCAATCCATTTTATAATGTTGTTATTACCTCAGCTGCATTTATTTCAGATGCTAATGAATCAATTGCCTCCTTATACCTTTCATTAATATTCATTTCTTTATGAGCTTCATCTAATTTTGATCTAACTTGATACTTTACAATAAATTCAGTAGGCGCTTCCCTAACTACTGCACTCAATAATCCAGCTCTAACATCCGGATCTTTCTTTGTATCTGCCTCAGCTACAATCTTCCTAAGATGTCTATTTTCTCCTAAGTGTCTGCTAAGTATCATTACACGTCTTTTATATGTATCAGGATCCTCCTCCTTCATTGCTGCAACTGCCTTTTCATATACTTCTCTTATTTTATCTTCCCTTCCTCTAAATTTATGAACACATATTTCCTTTTCAACACAACCAAAATCTTTATAATCAATTAATTCATTAGATCCATTATAAAATGTCCAAGCATTTTCTAAATAGCTTTTATCCCCTGTCTTTCTCCATTGAGCTTCATAAGCATCACCCAATAATTGAGTAATTTCTGCATCTTCTTCTGTTGACATTGAGTTTGATAATAGATCTGTAAAAATTTTAGATGATTCATCATAAAGCCCTAATCTATTGAATTCTCTTGCTAAAGCATATATATTTTCTTTAGGAATATCCTCAAATTTAGAAACAGATTCTGGAGTTACCTCTTCTTTTTCACTAAGTTTTCCTAACCATGTTCTATCTAATGGACCTGAAAACAAAGTTGGAGATGACCATCCTAATTGTTCTATACGTCTAAGTGTATCTGTAAATACTTCATTTAAATCAACTTTAGTATTTCCTATTCCTCTTACTCTTGCCTGTGCATGCAAAATCTGACTCAAAAATTCTACATCTTTCTTTGCATTCCAGGAAACATTTCCTATAGACTTGTCAAACAGCTCAAGCCCTTCCTTAAAATTAGTTTTTAGCAAATTAACTGCTCTAGCAATATCAGTATCAGGATAAAGTGTTTTAATGCCTCTCTCTAATGCAATTTCAGCTTTGCCAGTATCGCCATGCTCCAGAAAATATCTTGCCGTTGCAGCATAAAAATTCCAATCATCAACATTAAAATTAGGATCTTCATATGCTAATGAAAAACATACAGCAGTGCTTGTCGGCCTTATAACCTCTACATAACGGCCGTCTAAATGCCTTCCAAGCTCATAGTGCAAAGCAGAATTTCTAGGATCTCTGTCAATTAATTCCTGCAGTTTAGTTTCAACAAATTCAGTTACAGTATCAAAAGCATTTTCTCTCAAATATCCTGCATATTCTGCTAATAATTCAGAATTAGGGTCCTCAACCATCCTGTCTTCAAAATCTTCAACATCAGATTCAAATTTAGCTAATATTTCATCTAAATTTCCCCACCTTACATATCCCTTCCTGCCAGATGTTTCTGACACTACTAGATTAGCTGTATTTTCATCTACTGCATTACAAACAAAATCCCATAACTTATCTTCTACAGTACTAGTACGAAATCCTCCATCAGGTTTACAATTAGGATCAGCTTTAACAGCTTTTCTAAGATAATCATATCTTTTAGTTGGATCTTCTCTATGACATTCAGACAATCCAAAATAAGCTGCTGCACAATTTTTATCTAAAAATATTGCTCTTTCATAAGAAGCAATTGCTGATTCTAGATTTTCAGGATTTTGGAATTGAGGCTGATTCTTTAAGGTTTCATAATTTCTTCTATACATATCACCTAATTTTAAATGAAGGTCAGCATTTGCTGGATCCTTTTTTATCTTTCTTCTCAGATTCTTCTCAGATTCTTCTGTAAAATAATCATAAATAAGAATAGGAATCCAAACAGGAGATAATGCAACAGCTGCACCAGTCATAACAACATCTCCAGCTCTTTCTTCAATATTTTCTTTAACACTCTTCTCATCATCTGAAGAAGAAAATCTATCATATAAGACAAATGGCCCCCATAAAGGAGATATTGCAGCAATTCCCCCCCACTTTAGAGCACCAACTAAGCCATCCTTAATGCTCTTTCCAATTCTTCTCCGAAAAGGCAAAGGTCTTCTGTCTTCTGGTAAAACGTTTATTTCTATCATTTTGTTTTGCCGTTGCCATTTTTACCTTTATCTAAACCAGGAAACACCTCTTCAACACTTTTTCTTGCTGCATCAGCTTTGTCTAAATCAGGCTTTAAACTATGTTTAATCTCTGCAACGTAGCCAGCTAGAATTTTAATACGTTTTTTATGTGATTCTCTTTTTTCTTTCTCTCTCTTTTTTCTT
Organism: Candidatus Woesearchaeota archaeon; assembly: GCA_019322815.1. Lineage (GTDB taxonomy): Archaea > Nanobdellota > Nanobdellia > Woesearchaeales > WJKL01 > JAHWIB01. The sequence goes on from JAHWIB010000007.1 coordinate 9,554, forward strand.
TCTTTATAATGTTCTATCTTTTTATCTGTTAATACTATCTCAGATGCATCATCTTCTATCCTTTCTCTCCATGCATCAAGCACCATTACTCCATATCCCTTTAATTCAGCTTCTGTTTGTCTAAAATATGCATGATTCTGATCTATATGTTCTACTAACTTATCAAGAGAGTCTTTGATGTCATTCCAGCCACTGCTTAACTCTTCTGCACCTAATGGTAAATTTTTCTTCCAAACAATCCCTTTTGTATGATATTTTTTAGCTGTTATCTTTTCTATCTCTGCAGCAGCTTTCTTGCACTTCTCTGCTTTATCTTTTAATGCACTAAGTTCATCTCTTTCAACTGGATCAGAAGATACCTTAAGTGCTTTATCATAGTTCTCTTCGGCATCTCTAAATCTCTTTGCAGTTCCAGCTGTTCTAAAAAAGAAGTTTGCTAGATTTTTATTCCTTCTAAATTCATTTTGTTCAATTTTACTATCTATCTGAAGAAGCCTGTTAGAAGCGTCTTGAATATCTACTTCAGTTTCTACATATTCAGCATATTTATATATGAACCAAGGCTCATTTTTGAACTTCTTCATAGCATATTTTTTTGAAAAATCTAATAATTTTTCTTTATCTCCTTTTATTTCATAATACTTAATTATCATCATATGCATTAAAAGATCATTTTCTCCATGTTCAAGAATAAAACCTCCTACTTCTGGTTCTTCTGCAAATTTTTCTTCAGCGCCAGTTACTGCACTTCTATTTTTTATAACTCCTTTTACCAATTCTTCAACCCTAATATATTTTCCAGGAATTTTTCCGATATGATCCATACAATAATTTCTCAAATAATCTTCAAAACAAGAACCAATATCTCCTTTTATTTCTAATAAATCAAATCTTTGTAAAGATTCAGAATAACCATCAATAATTGACAGCATCAAATGCAGTATACGCTCTGATGTTGCAACTCTTCCTAAGAGTCTTTTTGAATCCTCTCCATAATGATTAGCTACTTCTTCTAGTTCATCATCTAATTCCTCTTGGTTTATATCTCCAACTATTCTTTGTCTATATACCTCTCTTAGGGAGTAAGTAACAGCGTGAGCATCAAGTTTAGGATTTTTAACTGTTGCATTATCTTCGAGTATATCAACAGCTTCTTTAGAAGCACTTCCATGATTTTCTCTAGAAAGTCCAAAATATTTTTTTCCAGCTTCGTTTAAACATTTACCAACAATCACTTCTTCATCTTTTTCAGTTATAGGTCCAATTATATATGAACCAGTTCTCTGTTCCACTAATTCTTTTAAATCCATTTTATTGTCCTAATTTTCCGTCTGCTGCTCTTGCCATTTTATCATATTCTTCTAATCCAAATTCTTTAACAAATTGCTGCAGTCTTTCTTCTCCTTTTCCTACAACATCTGCATGAACTCTCATAGCATTATAGATTTTTGTAGGATCTGGATTTTCTAATTCCATAACCTTTTTTAGGTTAACAGAAGCTTCTAGCTTTTTTCTTGTTGATGCAATCCATTGAGTATCTTCCTGGCTTGATCTTAAAGAACTGACATATTCAAGACATTCTAATGCAAATCTATATACTTCTATCTGTTCTTCTCCTTCTTTTTCATCTCCCATACCTGATAAAGATTTACCCTTCCAGGCAATAGCATCTAAGTTATTAGATCCTAATTGTCCAAAACAAGAAATTGCATTGTTGTAATCTTCTTTTTCAAAATACTCTTTTCCTTTTCTTTCTGCTAACTCTACAAAATCATCATTTCCAAACTTATCTTTTTCAGCAAGCTCCTTAGCAATAGCAGCGCCAGCATATTCTCTGCCCCCTGTTTTAGCATATTCTGCATCAGCTGCATCCTTTAATTTATCAATTTCTTTCTTTAGAGCTGTTTTTTCTTCTTCAGTACCTGCTACAAATCTCTTTCTTCTTATAACATCTAAATATCTTAATTCAGCTTTAACAGAAGCAAACTGTAAAGAACCGTTAAGATCCTTATCTCCGTCAAAAACAGCCAATGCATCAGTTAAAGCAGCAGGATTAAATTCTCCTGGAACAAAAGCCTCATTATACTTTCCTCTTGCTGCGATACACACTTTTTCAGTTTTCTCACGATATTCTGAAATTTCATCTAATTTTCCTTGTATTCTGGATTTTAGACCAGAGACAATTCCTTCTAATTCTTCTGGAGTCATTATTTCCTTAATATCATCATAATCAGGATTAGAAACTTCATCTTCAATTTGGGTCTTAATCTGTTTTAGTTCCTTTTCAGTATCATCAGCAATATTCTCATTTTCTATTTTTCTTCCTTCTTTCGCTTCAGTGAATTCATTTTCTTCTACTCCGCATATATCATCAATAATTGTATCTGGATTATATTCTTTAGCTAAATCATTTAATTCCTTTACATTAATCTTAGGGATATTTTCATCAACTTCAGGATTTTCTTCATCAATCTTAGAATAATCAATTAATTTAACATCCCCTTTATATCCTTGCATTAAACTGTTATGGGAGCTCCATATTCTTGCATATCTTTGTAATGCCAAACTTATTCCTTTAAGATATGCAACACCTTTTATTGATTTTTTAGTTTCTGGTTTTGCAACTTTTTTATAAAAATTATATATCTTTTCTCTGTCTTTTTCAGCTTTCTTTGCGATAACCTCATCTTCAAACTTATCTAATAGCCAGTTTCTTCCTCTTCTGGTCTTTTTATATTTTCCATTATCAATGCCATATAAACTTTTAAACACAAATTTCCATGAGGATTCTACGTTTCCTCTTTTATCTGCAGCATCAGCAGCATTTATATCTGTATTTAAAGAATTTATAATAGATTCATATTCATCACTTAATTCTGCAACTTTTAAATCTCTTAAAAGTTCTGTTGAATTTTTATATCTTCCCCACCAAGGAGTTTTATTTTCATCTATTTTTTGTTTTTTTGCAATCCTTTCTTCTACATACTTCTGTTTTTCAGGATCAGGATCATAGAAAAGACATTTTTTTATTATCTCTTTTAAGATTACATTTTCAATTACAGGTTTAAATTCTTCTTTCTTTTCTTCTTCTTTCTCTTTGTCATCTTCTTTCTTTTCTTCTGGTTCTAATCCAAGATATGCAAAGAATCTTTTTGGGTTTTTCTGTAAAACCCTGTATCTCATTTTTGCATTTTGTCCAAGAGGCTTGATTTTAGTTAAATCATCCTGTGTTGTTCCTGTTAATAATTGATATAAAACAATTCCAATTGAATATATATCTCTTGCTTCTTTATCTGGATTTTTTGATTCATACTGCAGATCCAACTCAGGAGCCATATATTCATGAGTTCCCTGTGTAAAACTGCTTATTGTTACACTAGGATCTTCAAAATCTTTGTCAATACCAGTCATTGTATGGAAATCACTTAATTTGAATCTATCTTCAAATTTTTTCTCTTTCTTTTTATCTTCTAATTTACCTTCTACTGTTTCAGTATTATCTATTTCTTCTTCTGTTTCCAATTCATCATAATTTTCAAAAACAATAATGTTTGCAGGTTTAATATCTCTATGAACCCATCCCTCTCCTTTAGAAGATACAGCTCTCAAAGCCTCAGCAGTATTTTTTACAGCTTTAATAGCTTTTTTTGTATTTACCTTTTCTCTTTGGATTAACTGTTCTAGATTGTAATCTCCGCACTCCATAACAATCCATGTATAAATTTCGTTTGCCTTTTTTAGGTTCTCTTTTTCTGTAACAGGAGCCTTATGATCATCCATTATCTGTACTAAGCAATTTCCATCATTTTTGCTTATTCCTCTAAATTCCTTAATTAATCTCCTATATTTTTTTGCATGTTCTATATGGGCTCTACTAAATCCCATAATTTTAATAAAACGTCTTTCTCCTTCAAAATTAGCTACATAAATGCCGTGAGCACTTCCCTTTTTAAGTTTAGCACTGCTCTTCATATCTATTTTATATCCTAATTCTTCAAGATGATCTAGAATTATATCTGCTCCTGAATAGAAATATTCTGCTTCATCTCCTTCTAAATTGATATCTTCCCCCATTTTTATTCAGGCCTCCAAAGAATATTCCTACTAAAATCTACATTACCACTTAATTTTAATTTTTCAAAACTTAACAATCTTAGATCATTAGAAATTTCTATTGAATTATCTTTTCTATATAAAATAACATGATCTCTTCTTAAACCTATTCTATTATATGCAGCAAAACTTACTTTTATATCACTTTGTCCGATTAATCTTCCTTCTTCTGTAAACACTTCTTCAGGATTATCATATGCTCTTAATTCTATCCCTCTTCTATTTCCTGTTAGTAATCTTAACGAGCCTCTGTAAAAATCTACATCAAAAAATCTGGATTTAGCTGGAATATCATCTCTCAATCCTCCATCTTTATCTAATAAAACAACAGGACCATCACTATAACCTGTAAACAAGTCTGTTCCTCTAACAACTTTTAATTGAGTTATAGGTAAACTGGTATCAACAATTTCTTTCATTTCTGTTTTATCTTTATATTCATCTAATCTATAGATTATACCATCGGATGAAGAAGCAAAGATAACTCCACCAATATCAGAAACATCAAATGTGGTAATTTGTGTAGGCAATTTATTAGCTTTTTTAATTGCATCAGCAAAATCACTCATATCATATTCTTCTTGTCGATTTAATCTAACAATTTTATCAATATTTCCTTCATTACTATACTTACTTAGATCAACACAAACATAAATTACACCCTCTCTTGCTCTTGCACCTTTAATTGGCGCTGCTATTGGTCCAAATGACCTAACACCCATGTCTTTTAAATTTACTAAATGAACTTTACTATCAGGATTGTTTTTACTATCCCTTCCTGATCTACAATAAACTGAATTGCCATCTACATCTTCTATATCATATAAATTATCAATAATATCTGTTGAAACTCCAGAACAGCATTCTCCTTCAGAATTTGATATTCTATTTTTGCTAACAACCTGGACTAATAATTTATTCTTCTCATTAGTATTTATTGTAATTAGATTTCCCAGATCAAACAATCCGGCTTTTTCTAAGAATTCCTTTTTTGCTTCTTCAAATCTTGATCTATATTCTGCTTTCTCTTCATTAGTTAATCCAGGATTCTCTAAAAAGTCATCTAATCTCTTTTCTTCTTCTGTTATGAATCTTAGAGCTTTCTGCCCAAATACTTTTTCCTTATCTCCAGGAGGCGCAACACCTCTAGCATACTTTAAATATCTTTCTTCTTTATCATTCATAAATCCATTTTTTACCAACCATCCGATACAGCTTTCTTCGTATCTTTCTTCTTTATCATTCATAAATCCATTTTTTACCAACCATCCGATACAGCTTTCTTCGTATCTTTCTCCTTTTTCATCTTTACTTCCAATATAATATTTACAAACGTCTTCAAACTGCTCTCTTATCTCGCCGACAATTCCAGCTTCTTCATCACTCATTGGCTGAACTCTATGATAAATGCAATTAGCAGGTCTTGCAGCCCAAACCCCTCTTTCAGCATCAAAAACAATCGGGCCCATTCCTTCAACTTCCCCATCTATCATAGAAATAAAATGATTAACCATGGTTCTTGCATGAAAAGGCCCTGCTTTTTTGCCATATTTCACTCTTAAAGCATCTTCTTTATCATGCTCTTTGGAAATCCATCCAGGAGCTTCACCTCTAAATTCTCCGAAATCAAATAGATCGCTGATCAATCCTTTTCCTCTTATTCTTGCTTCTTTCCATATTGGGATTCTGCATGAAATTACTTTTCCATCAGGCATTTCAACTTCAGGAGCATGAGCTCCAGAAAGCCTTAATCCTTCAATATAATCTTCTAGTAATCTTTCATAAAATTTAATTTCATCTTCCATTCCTTCTTTCCTAAGATTATTTATATGGCCTTCCCTTCTATTATTTCCATTAAGATATCTTGCCAGCTCTCTTAACCATCTGTTTGGATCAGAATTAAAGCCAATTACAGAATATGGATCACATCCTGTTTTGACAGCATAATGATGGCATAATGCAGCTACAGGATTATTAACAATGATTGATAATCCATTAAATCCAGAATCTACTGTTGCTTCAGCAAAATATTCTATAGGCCCTACATTATGTTTTAACCCTTCTGCTCTGTCTTTAATCCAAGGCCCTGCAGCAAATATCACAACATCAATATCCTTATTAGGATTCTCATCGACTAACCAATCTGCTATATTTTCATATGGTAAAGCTTCTGCTTTTTCATCTGTTGCAAGCCAAGAACTCTTTTTAGGATCTCTATTTGAAATAACCAGTCTTCCTTTTTTAGGATGGTCTTTCAGTAATGCAATAGTATTCTCTCCAACATCTCCGCAGCCAATTACAGCAACATTATATTTCTTATCTCTAAGCCTAAGAAGTCTACTGGATTCTCTTCTAAATCCTTCTAAGAGCCCATCAAGGGCTATTTTAGGTTCTCTAACCATTTTTTCAACCTATACATATCTAAATCACCACCCCACTTCCCTATATAAAAACCGAGTTATTTATAAATGTTCTCATTAATTGGGGGCAACATTTAGTTATAGATATTTCTTTGAATAATATATGAGTCACTCGTCGATATAAACATGTGTTGTTGTTTCTGCTACAACCTTAATTTTACAGCTTATATCCCATATCTTCCTGCACCATTGCACATCCAGGACAGCTGGCGCATCCTTGTGTTTTTTCCAACTCTATACTACTCTTATCTATCAATTCACCCACTTTTTTTGATAATTCTGCAAATTCAACTGGATTTGCAGGATATGCATTTCTTAATTTACCTCTCGGCCTTAACGGCAGTACAATAGGCCTTACACCCATTGAAATCAGCATTTTAGCATAACCAAATGTAGAATTAGGAGGCTCTGCTAGACCATTTATTAAAACAGAGGCTGCTCCTAATCCTTTTTCCTTTACAACTTTAAATGCTCTGGCATAGTCTGATAAAGGAATCTTAGATTTTTCAGCACATACTATTTTTCTATATTCATACTTGCCCTGCTCAAGGTTCATCATAAATGATGTTGCTCCTGCTTCTGCTAATTCATCTATATATTTTTCAGCATTTCCATTAGGAGGGCTGACTTCTAATTGTATTGCAGGCTTCCTGCCAACAGCTTCTTTTACTGCTTTTGAAATCTCTCTGACAAAAGGAGCATATCTCTTCAATCCTCTGTCTTCTGTTTCAGCGTTTCCTCCTGTCAAAGTCAATGAATAGCAGGGATTTTCCTTGAAAGCAGATACTGCAGCTTCAACAAAATCATCAACTGTCTTGTCTAATCCATTTGTATATTCACAAAATAAGCATGGATTTCCTTTTTCACGATAACTGCATAAATAAGGGATTGCAGACATCAGGAAATTGCCTGCTTCTGGAAGCATAACAGATGAAAAAGGCTTGCCTCTTTTTGTAATACCATCAACCCATTTTCCAGGCTGGATCAATGAAGCTTTTTCTAATTCTTTTCCTTGGAAATAAATTCCAATATCTTCAATACTTCCTTCTAATTTCAAAGGAGATGCATATGTGAAATCTTCACTGCTTCCATCGTAAGCAACAGCAGTTACTGCATTAATTATAGAGCCACTGCCTAATCTTAAAGGAATCCCTACATTTCCTGTTCTTTTTGCACCAGAAGGATTTACAATCTTGACTAATTCTCTAGTCAAAGAAGAATCACTTAATCCAAAGCATAATAATAAAGGCTTGATATCACTGTCAATGTTCTGTTCTATAATTCTTGTCTCCCATTCTGCTAATTCCTCTAAATTATTCCATTTTTTCATTTTTTATAAGCTAATATATTTACAAGCTGGTCAAATCCTTTTCCATCTGAATTAGGTCTTTTGACTACAACTCGTTTAAATCCTGCAGAATACAGCAGCTCTAATGCCTCTCCTTCTGATCTATAATATTCATCTAATCCTTTTAGAGCTTTTGATTTTTCTCCTTTATCAGCTTCAACAGCCATACTAACTAATTCGGGATCAATTGATCTGAGTCTTGCAATCTCAATATTTGTTGGAATATAAAAACTTTTGACTGGTTTAAGCAAGTATGCTTTGTCTTCTTTTTCATTTTCATCAATTAATGGGAAACTTGCTCCCCAATAACCGAAAAAACTTGAGTTATTTAAAAATCTTTCAGGTATATGAACAAGCCCTTTATTGTCAATAGTTATATGTTCAGATTCTTTCAAAGAGATGTCATATTTTTCTATTTTAACTTCATCATCTGAACTAAATGTCAATTTGTATGGATAATCAGCTCTTTTATCAATCAAAACAACAGGATAGCCTTTGATACTTGCTGCTTCCTGTCCAATCCTTATGACTTTTTTCTCACTATAACTCATATCACAGAATCCTGTTCCCCAATGAAATACTCCATTTTCATCAAGCATATCATATATCTCTTTTAGCCTGTCAGCTAAAACACCAACATACTGGGCAGCATGATGCAGTGTAAAAGTTGATTCAATTACATCAAATTTTCCTAATTCTTGAGGCAGAGGATCTCTTAAGTCATGCTGGAAAAATGTCAGCTTATCCTCCAAACCATCCATTTCTGTTTTAATATCAGCTTTATAACTATTTTTTTTCAATTTCTTTTTAATACAATCTGCATCTCTTTCATTTGCAATAATCTGCGCTTCCAGGCCTTCTTCCCCAATAATCCTTAATTCATTATATCTTGAGAAACAGCTTGCAAGAATTTTAGGAGAATAATCAAGAAAAACTAATTTGAATCTGCTGTCTTTAAACAGGTTTCTGAACTTGTCAGGAACAGTATTATATGGCGAGCCAGAAGGCCCAATTCCCATAACAAGCACTCTTTTTTTATCAGAGCCTTTAACTGCTGGAAGTACATTATCTAACAGCTCATCATGCACATTCTTAAAAGAAGGAGCTCTAAAGATTGTTTCATATACTAATTCTCCTAGTTCTGCTATGCCAGATTTCATTTTCAGGTAAATCTACTCTAAAAAGTGAATATTTATATAGAACTGAATCATTATTAAGATGTGTTGTAGTAAACACTACAACATATCTTATTATTTAAAAAAGTCTATTAATAATAAAATGTTTGAGGATGTTTTAAGAGATCTGGGCTTAAGTATCAATGAATCAAAGGTTTATCTAGCTTTAGTAGAATTAGGACAGTCAACTGTGGGAAATATTTCTAAAAAATGCAAGGTTCACAGAACCAATGTTTATGACAGCTTAAGAAAACTAGAATCAAAGGAGATTGTAGTTGGATCTGAGATAAACGGCACAAAATGCTTTGATGCAAAAGATCCAAATGAATTAATCAGCCTTTTAAAAAGAAAAGAAGAGCAGCTAAAAAAAGTACTGCCTCAGTTTATGCTTGACTATAATCTTGCTTCCAAGCAGGCAAACAGCACGCATATATTTGAAGGAGTCAAAGCAATACATGATATATTAGAAGGGTTCCTTAATTACAATGAGCCAATCCTCGTTTATGGGGTGCCGAAAAATGCACCTGAAATATTAGGGGACTGGCTTGCTCCTCATCATAAGAGAAGAATTGCAAAAAAGGTATTGATGAAGCATATCTATAATGAAGATGCTAAAGAGAGAGTAAAATTTCTTAATAAAATGGAATACACAGAAGCAGGATATCTTCCTAAAGAATATAATTCTCCTGTTTCAACTGAGATTTGCGGAGAAGAGGTAATCTTTGTTTTCTGGAAAACATCTCCTATTGTAATCCATATCAAAAACAAACAGATAGCTGATTATTATAAAAGATATTTTGACAGATTATGGGGATTAGCTAAAAAATGACTGAAAAACAGCAGATATTAGAGGATATTGGATTTAGCAAGAATGAATCAATAGTCTATTTGACTGTGCTAAGATTAGGCTCCTGCACAGCAACTGAAATAACAAAAGAGAGCAATATCCATAGAAGCAATGTATATGATGCTTTGGAAAGCCTTATCAAAAAGGGATGCGTCGCTTATGTATTCAAAAAAGATGTCAAGAATTTTGAAGCTACTAATCCAGAAAATCTCTGCAATATACTAATGGAAAAAGAAACAAAGCTGTCAGTTATACTGCCTCAATTATTAGAAAAGAAAAAGACTCAGCAGGATATGTCTGTAAATATTTATGAAGGCTATACCAGCATGAAAAAATTAATGACTCACTTTGTTGACAAAGGAGGAGAATACCTTACATTTGGTGTTCCAATACAGCTTCCTGAAAAACTGAAGTCATGGCTTGACTGGCATCATAAGCATAGGGTCTCAAGAAAAGTTCCTATCAAGCTTATCTTCGATGCAGGCGCTAAAGAAAGAGCAAAAATAGTAAATAAGATAGAGTTAGCGCAGGCAAAATATTTCACAGAAAAATCAGATACTCCTGTTACAACTGAAATCAGCGGAGATGAAGTGTTAATCATATTATGGTCTGAAAATCCATTAACTATTAATATAAAATGCAAGGATATTGCAGATTCTTACAGGAATTATTTCAACTTACTTTGGAATACTGCAAAGAGCCCTGAGTAATTAATTCTTTTCTTGACTGCTTTATGTAATCCTCAAAGTTATCTAATAATTCAGTTATAATTCCTTCATTTTCAGGAGTCCTTAATCTTAGGAATGCTCCTCTTCTCAATGGCTCTCTGACGCAGCAGTAGAATCCTTCTATATATTCTAAATCTTCTTGATTTCTTGCAAAATCTTTTGATTCAGTCATATCTCTTATTCCTTTATTAAGCTCAACAAGATCTTCTACACAAGCTTTTCTGTCTGCATCAAGAATATCCCTTAATCCGCTGTACTTTTCATTCTCTCCTAACTTGTTAAGATTAAAATTAATTCCAAAATAACCGCTTCCATCAACACTTCTCATTTCAACAGCGTATTTATCGACTGCCTGAACATAAAGTTTATGCCTTTCTTCATTATTCCTGCATGTTTTTAATAATCCAGAGAAATATTTTCTTATTTCTTTTTTTGGATCAGCCTTTTTAGCTTTTGTTCCTTTTCCAGTCATCTTTTCCAGAAAAAGTCTGTGTTTGTTATTATCAAGCCACTCAGCTTTTTCCAAAACTTTCTCTGCAGCTATTCTGTAATCTTTAACATTTGCTTCAAGATAATCAACCTCAGCGCTGGACTCATATTTGTCAGGATTTGCTCCCTCTCTGATCTCTTTCAATCTTGCAAAACACTTTTTTCCTTTTTCCATATCTTCTAATTCTCTGTAATCTGCTTCTAATCTTTCAATATTATCTTTAATACTCTTTTTCTTTTCTGCAATCTTGCTATAATCCTTTAAAACTCTGCTAACATCTTTCTCTAATCTGTTAATTCTTAAAACTCCTTCTCTATATCCAGCATTTTTGCATGCTTCTACTGCTTCACTATCAGAAAACCATCCGCTTTTTATCTCATCCTGTATTTTCTGCATATCTTTTTTAGTCTCAGCTAAGAAATATCTGTCATAAAGAATATCAACATTCCTTTTTGCCTTTTCTCTTTCTTCTTTCTTCTCTTCATAATGTTTAAATGTTGCCCTTACATCAAATCTGAATTCTATTTCTCTTTTATCCCCAACCTCTGCCAATCTTTGATACCTATCATCTGTTTTATCCATTATTTCTCTTAATTGTTCACTTTTTTTCAGATTCTCTTCTCTTTCTAATCTTATCTTTTTTTCTTTGAATTCATCAAAATATCTTACAGCTAAAGAAGATAAAACATCATCAAATCTTTCACTGACAGCCTTGACCTGCTCCACTTTTCTAAGCGCTGATTTCCTTCCATAATTAAAAGAAACAAATTCATTTGCAACAGCTTCTGCGCTTTCTAATCTTTCTGAAATTCCAACTACATCATCTATTGAAATACTTTGATTATCATCTGGTTCAAGCGAATCAAAGTCAGCTTTTAATTCCAGATCATATAATCTCCTAAGACAATCATTTAACTTTTTTGATGATTCTGCCATTGCAGGAGGCAGTTTATCTCTGTCTTCTGCTTCTGCCCATAAATCCACTTTTCCTGTTTTACACTTCAGCATTTTGATCACCTTCTGTTGTTATATCAAAATCTCCAGCTTCGTCCTCAACTGGTTCAGCCATATCTACTATAGCAACAGCTTTTCCTGTTTTATAATCTCTAGTTGCAATAACATCATTTTGCACTTGTGAACTATACCAGTTATCAACTTCTTGAGGATATTCATCTCTTAATGCTTCAAGCTCAGGGCTTTCTGTCATAACTTTATACCCCTCTTCAAAAAATTTTCTCCAATTAGGCTCTTTTGCATCAAATTCTCTTGGATGTGTCTCTTCTTCGTCTGTTGCCAGATCTTTTAAAGTATTTACAAATTCTTTGAAATACATCTGGAAAACATTATAATGGTCCTCTAGATTTACTACAAGATACACTTCTCCGTCAATCTCAAATCTTGTTCTTTCGTTAAAATGGAATTTTGTGCATCCATCCAATAGAGAATAATAATGGTCGACATATCCTACAGATTTTTGAGTCTTAGGAATAAGTTCTGCGAAATAGTCAGCAAATGGATCAATTATATTAACATCTTTCATATCCATACATTCCCCTACATGTTCTCTTAATCTATTCTGCAGCCTGGTTGCAGCTTTTTTGCTATGTCCTAAAGTATATCTGTTCTTTGCTTTCTGGCTGTGTATCTCTTCAAGATGTTCTGAAGAAGAATCTGTCCTGAATCTTATCAACCTTCTTGAAGATTCCTCATCTTTCTTAAAATGATTTTCAATAGCTAAAGTATAGATTATACTTATTCCTTTTTTGATGGAAAATTCTTTTGTTCCGCCTTTCTTGCTTCTAGTAGTAACTAATCTGTTTGCATCTTTTCCTTCTGTCAAATCTTTAATAACTTCAATTATAGGTGCATTTCTCTTCTGCATTGCCTTTTGAAGCTCAGGAATATAAAGAAATTTACTTCCATTAATTTTATTTTCATCATTAAATATAGCAAGATCAGATGATTGTCCTACAGAATAAACATCAGGCAGCAATTCAATAAGCTTATCAGTCACATACGTCTTTCCACTTCCACTAAATCCTTCAACACCGAAAGAAGACCCATTAATTGCAGCAAGAGTTATCGCGCATACTAAACTTTCTTCTCCAACAACCCCTTGATTCTTGTAATTTCTTACTATATCATGCAGCCCCATTGAATTTTTTGTTGATAACTTTGCTTGAGTCTGCTGAATCCTTTCATTCATAGCAGCCAATCTTTTATCTTCTTCATGGCTGAACATCCTGTCAAAATCAGGAGCCTGTACTGTCTCTTCTAGGCTAGGCTGATGTTGTGCTGGAACAGCAGGAACTGTTGGAGCAGGGACATCTCTTACTTGAGGCTCTTCTTTAACAGGTTCTTGCTCAACTTGAGGAACATAAGCCTCTTGAGGAGCTTGCGGCGCTTGCTGCACAGGTCTTGCAGACTGCAGTTGAGCTGCTCTTCTAGCTAAAGCTGCTGCTCTTGCTTTCTTTTCTTCATCTTCATCAAAATTATAGCCAAAATGCTTTCTAGCCACTCTCTTTCCAAATTCTGTCTGAAAAAATTTTTTATTAAGTATGTTTAATCCCATTTTTATCCTCCTCTACCATACACTCCTTTTGCTTTGTTTAATGTTAAATTAGCAATATCATCAAAATCCTTAGTAAACTGCACGTCAAATCCTATATCAGAAAGCTTCTTTGAATTTTCAGAAGGATAGCTGTCCATGAATATAGTTCCTCCTGCTTCCCCTCTTCTCAATGCATATTCAAGATTTCCTATTTCATCTGTAAGATTTCCAATCATAGTGTCACTTATTATCAATACATGTGTAGGATAATTATTGCCGGCTACAGAATCTTTTATAGTCTCTCCTGGAATATCTGTAGCGCCTCCTCTGTAATTTATTATTGCATCAAACACATCATTGCTATTATTAGTATAATCAAGATATTCAAATCCATGGTCAAAATTGATTACCGCTACTTTCTTTCCATTTTCAAGAGCAGTATTTGCAGCAATCATAGCAGATAATACAGGAAATGAAAAATATGCTTCAGGATTTATATTTAACTGCCCGTCGTAAGCATTTGGATCAGGCATGCTTGCGCTTGAGTCAAGCACAATAAGAAGATCAGGAGCTTCATCCCCCTCTTTTTCATCTCCATACAGGCTTGATATAAACTGATATGTTGTAACTCCTGCTATCATAACTCCATGCATTGACAACGAATATTCTACATTTAATTTTTCAAGAGGATCAGAAGGCCTCCATTTCTTAGGCCTCTTTGGTTTGCTTCCATTTAGATTTCCAAAATATTTAGGCATGTCCATCAAAAAATCAGACATAAGGTCCTTGTAGAACCAAATATTTGCCTGTCTTTTTGTTCCTAATCCCAATTCCTCAACAACTTCCTTAAAAGTTTCATGCCCTACTTCTTTTGCAATTCCTTTAAATTCTCCAGTCTCAGTTTCAACATATTTCTTTATATTTTCAGGATCTGCTGTATCAGGATCAAAAGGAACAAAATCTTTAACATCGTGATTGTCTATAGGAAGATCATCATATCCATTGCCTCCTCCATCATTGCCTTGCCCTGATCCATCTCCACTTCCGTTGCTATCTTCATTTTTGTCCTGATCCTTTTTATCTTCATCCATATATTTTTTTGCAGTTCTTGAAAATTCTCTTACAGCTCCTCCCCATCCTGAATTTTTTACTTTTGAAAGTATATCTCCAATCCTTGCTCCATCTTTCCTAACTTCTTCTTCAGCAGGATTAGGAAGTATTGAATCTACCTCTCCAATCATATGCTCAAAAGTTGAGATGTAGAACTGCCAAAGCTTTGAGTTTTTTCCTTTTGAGAATTTTTGATATACTCTTTTTATTCCATTATCTCCTTTTTTGTAGATATGATTATTTACAAGAAGATCTGCGAAAAGATTTTCCATCAGCTTTGCATCTTTTATATTATCCACTTCTTTTCTTGCATTTGCAATAAGCCTGAAAAAATTCCTAAGATCATAAGGGCATTTTTTATGATGGCCAACCTCATGGCTTAATACAGAAGGAAAATCTTCTAATCCTAATTTTTTCTCAAGATTTGCTTCATCGACATAAACCTGCTTTTCTGCAAAATCAAAGCATGCAATGTCATCTCCCAATCCTTCTTCCTCCTCTTTTGCAAATATCCTGGGATTTCTCAGGTTAACATGAGTCCATACTCTCTTTGTATCTCTCCAAGTTTCCTCAACATATTGGCTGTCAATCATTTTGCATCGTTATACATTTTTTTAAGAATAATCTGGAAATGATATTTTGCAGGCGTATCTATCTCAGCTGCTTTATCAAATAGACTTTCAATCTCATCTTTGCTTAATTCCTGCCTGTTCTTTTTTGAATATGCAAGAGAAGTTATTCTTTCATATTCAGGAATAGCATCTACAATCTCTTCATAGCTTCTTTCAGACATCTCATACAGCTTCTTGAAAAGGCTTATCTTGTCAACTTTGAATCTTGGATCAAGATCAGCAGCAGCTCTTGTAGATTCAGTCCTAAACCAAGTTACAAAAGGTATCACTGCTCTAATATCCTCTTCTCCAACCTCTTTTTTTCCTCTCCAATAAGCTAAAGCTCTTGAATAAGTGTAAAGGCTCTCAAAAGCTCTTGCAGAAAAGTCTCCGTCTACTTTTGAGCATATTGAATTATCCTGGCTGTAATGATGGCAGTCTTTGCATATTGATGGAGGCCTTTCTTTTTCTAGGTTTCCTTTTGTCTTTCTTTCAAGTTCGTATCCAGCCATGTCGCATCCGCTAAGTTCTGCAAAGAAATGAGCTACTCTGCTCATTATCTCAAAAGGGAAATCAACAGAAAACATGTCCTTCTTAACCTGAAGCCTGTCTTGTTCTGTAAATATCTCATCTAAAGTTATTATTTTTTCTTTTACTTCTCTTCCTCTTGCTCTTTGATCATTGAATGCTCCAAAATTATAAGGGTTTAGTCTGTCTGCAAGCACAGCAACATTGAATCTGTCGCTTAATGCTTTTATCATCTTTCTGTTTCCCTCTCCTTCCGGGTTTGAGGTTGCATACATAGGGCCTGGAACCCCTCTTATCAGCTGATCTTGATAAGTTACAGCTCCAGTTTCTATGTATTCAAGAACCATTGCTGCAAGATCAGGCGGCAGCCTGTTTAATTCATCCCAATTCTTCACAGGACATTTTAACATCTCCCTTATTATCAGCTCCTTGCTTCCATTGACCATAGCAACAGGATCATACATTGCAAACATCTTTTCTTCAGTCTGCTGAGGATGTCCGAAAACAGTTGCATATTTCAGGTATTCAACAACAAGATTTCTTATTGCACTTGATACATTTCTTGTAGTGCTTGTCTTTCCAGACCCAGGAGGTCCGTAAAGCAGCATCTTTCCGTCAATTACATTGGTTAATATAGAAAAAAGCAAAACAGAATTGTAAGCTTCTCCTCCTAATCTTGTTGTTTGTGTTCCTGCTTCATCAATATTTTTTTCTTTTCCTTCTTTAAATTCCACATCTAATGTAGCTCCTAAATATAATCCTTTTTCTTCCATTGCCTTATATACAGATCTTATTTTCCTGAATGCATCCTCACTGCTTGTTACAGCGTCAGCGGCAGCTCCTCTTACAACTCTAAGTTTCGGTCTGGCTGGAACAACAGGAATTGCTTCTTGAGGTGTTTGAACAGAACTTACAGCTTGTCCAGAACTATTAACAATTTTATAGCCTTTTCTTTCATAATCTTCCCTTAATCTCTTTAATCGTTCCTGAAAAGATTTTTTTGGTTTAGGCATTTTTTATCCTGTTAAGGCAAGAGTTTGTTCTTGTCTTCCTCCTAGATACTTTTTTCTTTCATTCTTTACTTTTTCAGCCTCTTTCATTATTGATTGAATAATATCTGTCCCTGTTGAGATATAATCAGAAAAGTCGCCTTGTGAAATAACCTCTCCTACTAAACCTTCAACTTCTGTTGCTCTAAGATTATAAGAGTTATCCCCTAATTTTGATGATATTTTTCTGTATTTTTCTCTAGCCTGCCTTGCAATATTTACTATATTCCCCCCCATCAGATCATATTCCACAAGCATCTTGCCGATCGGCTCCCAATCTTCTTTATCCACTGTTACATATCCTTTTTGTATACCTGGAAGAAGGTTATTATAGAGGACTTTCACTTTTTCAGAAGCACTTAATGGTCCTGGAAGCTCTTTAAAGTTAAAGACTCTCATTATTGCAGGGTCTATATTGCTTGGATCATTTGTTGTAGCAATAACAATATAATTTCCTTTATTGATATAATCTCCGTCCCCTCTGAACCTTAAGAATTCTCCAATTACATCATTCTTATATCCTTGGCTCATATCTCCTGTTCTTGAAGGGATTTTTGTGTCAAATTCATCAACAAAAACAATATATATTCTATTTCCATCATTAATCTGCTGCAGCTGATTTCTTATATTTTCCAAAGGCCCGCACTGGAACTTATCCTCAAAATTTAATTTTACCAAAGATACAGGCTTTTTTGATTTTTCTGCAATCTCACTAGCTATAGTCATAGCATATCTTGCAAGCATAGTCTTTCCTGTGCCGCTTCTTCCTGCAAACAGCATATACTGCTGAAATCCTTCAAATGGATTTCTTCTTTCTTGAGGGTCATAATACATCAAGCATGGAACCTCTGTTTCTACAAGATCTATCGCCTCTTGATTTCCTACAATTTCTTCTCTTTTTACAGGTTTTAATGTTATTTCCTCCAAACCTTTATTGAAATTTTCAGGAGTTTCTGCTTTGCCTTGGCTTTTGGTTGCTAATTTTTTTTTGCTTTCTTTTATTCCTTCTACTTTGAAGTTCTTTCCTACAATAGTTATATCTTTATACTTTTCTTTATATCTTGAAAGCAAAGGCCCTTCCATCTTTTCTGCTGCAACATTGCTCAAGAATTGGAAATATGCTTTTGTATCTCTATTAACATTTTCAGCTGATAAGCTGTTTAGAATAAATTTATAATAATGTTTTAATGCATCTCCTAATGTGCTGTTATCAGTCATACTCAATCCCAGATTAAACTCAGCAGGAATCCTTCTTCCCATTGATTTAACCATTAAAGAGCTGTTTGTCTTGCCCAGGATATCCAAACATCCTTCTGCAGCAATATATGTCCAGTATGCTCTGAAAAATTCATCCTGGTTTTTTTTGTCTTCTCTTTCATCCCTCATCTTCGTCTTCATTGCATTATAGATTCCGCCGTATATCCCTATAACTTTTTTAGCAAATTCACTAGCATGAACTGCTTCTGCAGTTCTTTCAAATTTATTTGTTAGATTTATCTCTAAGTTACTCATCAGGGCTTTCATATCACTTTTAGTGACTTTAGCCATGGCATCCAAGAGATAATCCTCTAGCGTAATCTGTTTCATTTTCAAAAATTAAAAGAAAAAAATTTATTTGACTGCTACTGTAGCATACTCTTTGATAAGCCTGTCAGTCATATCATTCAGTTTCTGCTCGTCTGCGTTAGCTTCTATCTCCATCTCATCTAAGTATGGCTTTTCTTGATTAAGCACTTCAACTTCATTCATCCTTTCTGCTATCTTTTTTGTCGCTCTAGCTACTGTTCTTCCCAATATATCTTCTGTTTTCCTTAGATCTATTGTAGCACCTACTGCTTCATCAACATCACTTACAGTCTTCAACAAGCCTTCGTCTATGAATCTTCCTTCATTAAGATATTCCTGAGCTATCTGGATCTGTGAATCAAGATTGTTATATGCAGTCATTCCTTTTGAATAGACCATCTCAATCGCAGTTACAATGGCTTTTTTTGATTTTACCCTTACATTGTCTCTCGCAAGCTTAGTTGCCAGATCATTTTTGTCTTTTTCAAGCCCTTGATATTCTGTTCTCATTTTTTTAAGATCCACCAGCTTCAATTCTTTATCTTCATTATAATCATTTTCTTGATCATCTTTTACATCTTGATCTATCACTGCAATCTCACCTTCAACCTTTGCTATCTCTACATTATATTCTTCTATGCTCTGCTTTGTTTTAACTAATGAGTTAGCATGCAGTGCTGCAAGCCCTTCTTCTTCTCTTAGGATCACTGCAATCCCTTTATTTCTTCCTGAAGGTTTATTTAGTCTTTTATTTATGTAATCTAACTTTTTCTTCATCTTTTTTGCTTTGTATCTTGCATCACTAAGCATTGCATTGGCTTCTCTTGAGTACATATCAACTGCTCCAAGAGTTACCTTGCCTACAAAATCATAGAATGCTTTTTTAATTCCAGTAATCTCTTCTCCATCATTATAGACACTGACTACATCTTTGATAGCTTCATCCCATAAATCAGATATTGAATCTCCTCCACCAAAATGTTCTCTTTCTGCTCTTTCAGCTTTTTTTAGCTCTTCTCTTTGCTCTCTTCTTAACTGCTCCAGTCTAGATTGTCTGGTTGCTTTTTCTTTTAATTGATCATCAGATACTACTTTTTTATCTAAAGTAACAGCAGGCGCTCCTCCACTGTATGCTTGTGGATTTGCTGCAGCAGGCGCTCCTACCTGCGGAACTGTTGGGTTTACAACAGCTGCTCCTCCTACTACACCATCAATTCCTTCCTGACCTCCCTGGTCATTTCCTAAATTAAAATCTGACATTTTTCTTTCCTCCCCAACATATGTTGGATTTTCATCAAATCTTGCCATCATCCCTCTTGGTTGATTTGTTGTTTCCATTTTTTTTATAGAGCTTACGCTAGATTTCAGCGTTTTTCTCCAATTTTATCTTAATCTAAACCTGTAAAGTAAAAGGTTAATATAAACTTAAGCTGTAGTTTTATACACGACATTTTTGAAGTGCATAAGCTTTTTTTGATGAATGGAATCCTTTTAATGCATTGTCAATTGAGATTTTTATTCTTTTTAGTCCTAATATATCATTGCCTAATTCCTGCAATAAAGGTTCATAATGATTTTCCATCCTTTCTCTATATGATCCAGCTAGTTCATCCTGATACCTGCCTTCTCTTGCCAGCTCATCCTTTTGGATGGCAAGCATAGGATAAAGTTTACTGCCCTTTTTTATTTTCATATCTTCTATCTTTTGCTGCAAAATTTGCTGTTTTTCCATCAATTTTTCTGTTTTTTCAACTGCTACTTCAAATCCTTCAGCATCTTCTTGATATTCATCTCTTAATCTTTCGTATTCAGCAACTTTATCAACTAATTTTTTATTTACTTCATTCTTTTTATTATTAAGAATAATCTCTTCATAGCTTCTTCCGGTAAAAATAGCTTTGACCTGGCTCCATGCTCTTTTATACCAAGGAGAATCATCAACTTGCTTTATTGTTTGCTTTACATATTCCCTAAAATCATCAGGCCTAAATTTATAGAATGGAGGCTCTCCTCCGCCGCCATTTCCTCCTGAAGAAACTGCCTCTTCTCTAAAAAGATCTCTTTGTTTTTCTTTTATCTGTTCTAATCTGGCTCTTCTTTCCATCATAGATTCATTTTCTTGCATCATTCCTTTGTAATCATCAACAACAAAATTCTCAATTCCGCCTTCAGAATTTCTTACAGCTTGAAATTCTTCTCCATTTGCTTCTCTTCTTCTTTTTTCCTGTTCATTAAAATTTTCTTGTTCTTCTGATACCATTTTATCCTCTTATGCACAGCAGTTTTCTTCTGTTGACCATTTTGAATTGCTGTTTGATTTTTCCTTCAGCACATCTCTCATCCCATAAACAACACAGATTTGTTTTATGCTGTTTTCATCAATTGAGTTGAATTTGATCTGCATCATCTTTTATTTTGTAAGCCTTTGTTTAATATAAACTTAAGTTGTAGTTTTATGCACAACATTTGCAAAGTATCTTATCAATTTTATATCTCTTGAATAATCCATTTGATTTCTTGCTATTTGCATTCTTTCTATACTCTCATTGGCAGTAGGAATAACTGTCTCATATCTTTTCATACACTCTTTTAGGTGCACCATCTCATCAGCTATAATTCTTAATCTTGAATCTCTTTTCATATTTTTTACGTCAAATCCTTCTTTTTCTGATTTCTGGCTCTTTAACTCTTCAGCTTCTTTGCTAAGCTGGCTGTATTTTTCTTGATAGATTAGATATCTATTTATCAGTATATCCATCTGATTGTTCATTTCTGACATCCATTTGTCAGCTCTTTCTTTAATCCTGTCAGTTAGTACATCAACATATCTTCTTCCTGTCAAAAATGATTTAATGTGATCAACTGCTTTTTCATAGAGAGTAGAGCCTGCAGCCTGATTTAAGGCTTCTTCAACCTCTTTCTCTATCTCCCATGCTTTCATTTCAAGGTAATTTCCACATACCCATCTTTTAGTATTTTCTTCTGCAATGCTTTCAAGCCCTTCATCATTTTTTTCATCAGTCATTTTTGCATCTTTTATTATTATAGATGATAATTTCCATCAGCTGCAGCAACATGATCCTGTTTTCCCTGCTCTGATCTCACTCTTACAGGAATTATATCCTGAGTCTGGCTGTTTCCTTCAAAAATTTCAATATACTCACATGCTTCATTAAGAGACCTATCTACTCTTGGAATTTCCTGCTCTGTCTCTTTTTTCTTCTCTTCTCTGCCTTTTAATGGGTATCTTTCTGTATGACTGATAAATCCACTCAAAAAGCTCTTTTTCTCATTTCCTAGAACTGCAAGCGCTGCCAAGAAAGTAGTATAACTTCCATTAGCTTTTTCAACTGCTTCTCTATATTCCGGCAGAGGAGCATCTCTTTTTTCTATTGCCTCTGTTGAAGATTCATAGCATTCTTCAGCCATCTCTTTTAATCTTCTTTTCTTTCCTTCATAAGCGCTGATGAATGATCTTAAAGCTTTAACTTCTTTTGCTGCTTTTTCTTCTAATTCTCCGCTTGGTGTTGATCTTCCTACATATCTTCTTGCATCCTGAACAAATTTCCAGAACTTGTCTTCATTCTGCATTGTCCTTATCAGAAAATTGTTTGCTTCTTCTACTTGGTCTTCTAGTTCTGTATTTAACTTATTCATCCTTGCTTGATCTGAATAAAGGATGCTTCTGTCTTTATAATCTGCAAAAGCTGCATTTGTCTGTGCAACGTTTCTTTCATATTCTTCAATCCTTTTATCCATATAAGCTTTTGTTGCTGCTCCTCCTACTAAAGCTCCTAATGAAAATATAACAGCTGCTCCTAATCTTGATCTTCTTTCTCTCATTTTTACCTTTCCTCCTTCAGGTTTTTTTTCTTGGTTTGTTTTTACCTTTTTGACTTTATATTCATCTACACCCACTTCTTTTAGGACGAGTTCACGATCTGAATCCACTCTTCCTATCTCTCTCATGAGCTCTTTTCTGCTCATGATCTTTGTTTCATCATCATTCATTTTATTTTACCAGGCATTTTTTAATATAAACTTGAGTTGTGGCCTTGAATACAACTTATTCTTGTGTTACTTTATCATCAACTGTCTCTTTTTTGCCAAAAAATCTTTCATACAATCCTATTATCGGCTTGTCTACACTCTCTTTAACTGGTTCAGGCTTGACTTCGTTTCCCAAGTTCCAGACATATTCTACTCCATCTCTGATTACTTGGGTTCTTTCTTCAACTTTTGAAAAATAATCACTGATCTTTGAACTGAAATACCATCCCCCTAACACACCAACTAATAGAATTGCTCCATATTTTTTTAGAGTTGTATGGTTTTCTGACATTTTCAACAGTTATTAAGCAAAGAATTAATATAAACTTAAGTTGTGGTTATTGGTACAACATTGAACAGAATTATATTTTCTAGGACAATCTTGTATATTTCTACATTAACCCTTCAACTGATAATATTTCATGTTTTTTTGGTTCTTCGAGAGTTTCAATAGAATAAAAAGGGAATTTTAATCCATATTCCAATCCTTCCAATTCTGCACGCATTTTGCCATAAGTTGATGAAACATATTCAAAACATTTTACACGCATATCATATATCTCTAGTTTTCTTCCATTTTCTGATAATTCTCTTTCTAGACTTCTTCTTTCTACTAAAAGACTTTGAATTTCTTCTGGATCATGATTTCCTAAATCATGTTTTTTTCTTATTTCTGCAGAATAATCTTCAATACCTTTCTTTATATTTATTATTGCTCTTGCTGATGCAGCACATAAATTTCCATAGTGGTTTGCTTCTGATTCTAATTTTTTTGAATATTTATCTATATATCGCTTTGACAATTCAATATATTCTAATATCTCTTTTTTTTCATTAGCAATTCTTCTGCATACTTGATGATAATCTGTTAGATATCCTAAAATATTCATTATCCTGTCTCTTAATCTTTTTCCATACACTTCCAGACTCTTTCTTCTTTTACCTAATTCTTTTTCTAGCCCGCCAATCTCCTTTCCTATAATTTCCATCTCATCCTCGCTTAAAGTTTCTCCAGAATAACCTTCATATTTTTTTACAAGCACATCAATTTTTTCTTTATGTTTTTTTGAATCTTCTAGGACATCATGAAGAATATCATCAAATGATCTATATTTTATTGGTTTGACCATTCTTAAGATAATTTTTTCAATTCCTTTTAGATCAATAACATTATCTTCCGGCATTTTAACCTCAATCAGGCATTGTAGCAATAGAATCTTCTATGCTTCCTGTATATCCTAACTCATGATACATCCTTGTCAATTCATGTCCTTCCATGACAAAAACTCCTTTCTTTTCAGCTTCTTTTTTCAGCTTATCTTCAAAAGTTTTGTTAGTCACTAGAATTGATTCATCTCCTCCAAGAAATTTCTGCCTTTCAATAACCTCATCTACAAGATTGTCAATGACCATCTCTATTCCATAATCCTTTTTTTTCTTTGTACTTCTTAGTTTATACTTTATCTCTCCGTTTGAAGAATACTTTGCTTCTACAAGAACAGTAATCTTTCTTCCATCTTTTTTTAGAGTATATCTCAGATCAGCCTCTCTATAAGGTCTTCCATGGTTTTCTCTATAACTCCTTTCAACATCTTCATAGCCATGTTCTTTTAGAAGTATTTCAAGCCACATCTCAAACTTATCCCCTTTACTCTTTGTTGGGATTTTCATTTTTTATACCTAATTTTTTTTCCATCTCCCCTCTGCATCTTTGATAATTATCCTGATAATCTTCTTCAGTCCAGCCATTCATCCATTTTTGCAGCTCTTTTCCAGGAACTGAAAGGGTCTCAAAAATTCCGTCAAGTGTTTCATTGCTCTTGACAAAATTATCAGTATGATACAATGCATAATTATGCCCATATTCTATTTTTTCTCCGAATAATGAACCTATCCCCCATCCAATTAATACTGCAGCGGCAGCTCCAGCAGCGTATTTGATTATTTTTTTCATCTTAATCAGCAGCAACCAGCTGCGCCTCTAGATTTGAGTATTGTGTTTCTGGTTCTGCTCTAACTTGATTCATCAACTGTCTTGCATAAGCTTTAATAAGCTCAGCTCCTTCCTGCAACTTGTGGCTTATGTTTTCAAGATATTTTTCCATAGTCTGCCTTGCTAACGGCCCTAGACCATCACCTTCTAAATATTCTGAGATCTTTATTCCCATTCCAGCTGTTTCAGCCAGATCTTTTGCACTTCTATCCATATATTTTTTAACTTCATTCATTTTTAACCTCCTACCATACATATCTTACAACATCCTTGACAAACTGGACTCCCTTTATTATCATATAAGCGCCGAATGTCGCCTTTAATATATCGCTGTCAAAATAACTCATCCCAAAATAACCGACAGCTGTCCTTATCCCGTTGCCCATTGCATACCCTTTTCTGCCTGGATAATTCCACAACTCTTCTTTCAGAGTATCCTTGACAGATCTAACAACAGCATCTAGAGTCATTTTTATCAAAGAGAATATAATCACAGAGAAATATAAACTTAAGTTGTGGCAGAAATCACAACATTACTAATCCAATTCATCCAATCTTACTTCTTCGAGTTCAGAAATGTCAAATCTCATGGTTCTTACTGGATTAGATTCATCATATACCATGGATTCTATTTTATATCCTAAATCAATCCTGTGCCTTATCCTTTTTTCATCTTTTTCAAATAAAAGATGCTCAACACCATGGACTTCAGATTTTGATCCTCCTTTATAAAATGCAGTCACTTTTCCTTTTGCTCTGTACAACTTTATTTCAGGATGGTTAGCAAGATAATCTCCTGTTTCATTGCTGATCCTAAAGCCGCCAAGCCAGTTTTGGCTTATCTCAGCCAGTTCTTTATGCACTGTCTCAGCTAATTCTGGATCTTTGTCATATTCGCTGAGATCAAATCTGTTCAGTTCTGCAAAAAGATCTATAATGCCTTTTATCTTTTCAGAACCAGGTTTTCTGAAAGGAGGGGTTCCTTCTGCTTCTTCCTTTTCTAAAGTTTTTTCATATAACTCTACAACTTTTCTGAATGATTCATTGCTTTGCATCAGCCTTTTTTTAGCAGCTTCATCTTCTGAATATTCATGAAGACTTAATTCATCCCTAATTCTGTCTAAAAACATATCTGTATATTCCATTTTTTACTCCATTAAACTATCCAAACTTTTTAAATCTAGCTGCTCAACTTCTAAAATATCTATTGAAATATGTCTTACTGGTGTAGTAGGAGATGATGCATGGATATAATTCTGCCTGTCCTGGATTCTGCCTCTTATACTGCTTTCATCGCTTTCAAAAATATAGAATTCTTTTTCATGATCTTCAGGAAATTCTCTTCTGATTGACCATTTTTCTTTTGCCTTTACCCTATATAATTTAACTTCAGGGTGATTTTCCAAATACTTTCTTGTTTTATCGCTTATCTTGAATTCGCATCTTGCAGTCCCTTTTATCTGATGCAGTTCCTGGTATATTGTTCTCAATGGCTCAACAACTACAGGGCTTTCAGGATATTCTGCTGATTCTATCTCTTGGTCTATAACATTATCAATAATTGCATTTATCCTGCTTGAAGGCATTCTTTCTAAAGGAGTCACAATAATCATATGAGGCCCTTTTTCATCTGCTTTTACTTCCTCATATAATCCAACGATATCTTTGAATAATCCGTTGTTTTCCATCAATCTTTCTTTTACTGCGTCTCTGTTTTCCCTGTCTTTTCCATATTCACTAAAATCTAATTTCATTACATTATCAAGGCGTTTGATACCCAATAGTTTAGTATTGGGAGGAAACGCCTTTTCCTCCATAAATTTTTTCTACCATTTTTGATTATGAATGAGTGCGCAGCGAAAAAATCGGCGCACTCAACAAATTTTTGCGAATT
>JAHWIB010000008.1 GCA_019322815.1 Candidatus Woesearchaeota archaeon
TTTTATTAGGAGTTATTGTATTATACTTGGCAGTATGGTTATTCAGCTCAGAAATAATAATAAAAAGCCTGCAGTTTTTTTTAATGATTATCAAAAGAATAATTCCTGTCTTTATACTAGTTTTTGTCCTGATGGTTTTGATAAACTATTTTATCAAACCAAAAAGAATAGTAAACTATTTTGGAAAAAAAGCAGGAATAAAAGGTTGGATAATATCAATTACAGCAGGACTGCTTTCAACAGGCCCTATGTATATGTGGTACCCTTTGCTGAATCAGATGCAAAAAAAAGGCGTGAAAAATAGGTTTATTACAGCTTTCCTTTACAATAGGGCAATTAAACTGCCTTTGCTGCCTCTTTTAATATTCTATTTTGGATGGGCATACACAATTATATTGACCATGGTGATGATAATTGCTTCTGTATTCCAGGGAATAATTGTTGAAAAGATATTAGAGGTATAGAATGAAAATACAGCCTTTTGAGACACATACTCAAAGATATGAAGATTGGTTTGATAGAAATAGATTTGCTTATGAGTCTGAATTAGAAGCAGTAAAAGCAATGCTTCCAAGAAAAGGATATGGTGTTGAGATAGGCGTGGGAAGCGGAAGATTTGCAGCTCCATTAGGCATTGAACATGGAATAGAGCCTTCACCAAAGATGGGTGCAATTGCTGAGAAAAGAGGCGTAATTATCTTAGGAGGTACAGCTGAAAATCTGTTTTCTACTGATGAAACATTTGATTATGCATTGATGGTCACTACTCTTTGTTTTCTTGAAGATGTTGACGCAGCATTTAAAGAAGCTCATAGAATATTAACACCCAAAGGTTATTTTATTAATGGTTTTGTTGACAGAAAAAGTGAAATTGGAAGGTCTTATGAAAAACACAAACAAGAAAGCCCTTTTTATAGGGAAGCAACTTTCTATTCAGTAGATGAAGTTGTTGAACATTTACAGAGGGCAGGTTTTGGTGATATGGAATTTAATCAAACCATATTTCATCCATTAGGCGAGATAGAAGCAATCGAACCAATAAAACCGGGCTATGGTGAAGGTTCATTTGTTGTGATCAAAGCTAAAAAAATAGGAGGAAAAATAAAATGAAAATAGCAGTAAGTTCAAATGGAAAAACATTAGAAGATGATATTGATATGAGGTTTGGAAGATGCAGATATTTTATAATTGTAGATTTAGAAAATCCTAAAAAGTTTGAAGCAGTAGAGAATGAAGGAGCAATACAAGGCCATGGAGCAGGCATCAGGGCAGGGCAGCAGATCGGAGAATTAGGTGCAGAAGCAGTTATAACTGGAAACTTGGGGCCGAATGCGACAAATATACTGAATCAGTTAGGCATCAAAACATATCATGCTTCAGGAAAAGTAAAAGATGCAATTGATGCATTAAAAAATAATAAATTAGAGATAATCAGTGAAATTGCCCCTTCTCATTCAGGAATGCAAGAACAGAAAACTGAAAGCAAAGGAGAAAGAATATTCTTTCCATTGCTAGATAATAATGGCGAAGATTCAGAGATAAGCCCTCATTTTGGCCATGCTCCTTTTTTTGGGGTGTATGACACAGATAAAAAAGAATTGAAGATAACTGAAAATAATCTTGATCATACAGATCCTACAAAATCTCCGATAGACCAGATTGAAGAGGCAGTGAATCCGACAACAATCTTTGCTCAGGGGATAGGAGGAAGGGCTATTAGCATCATCGCAGAGAAAGGATTAAAGCTGAAAACAGGGCCTTACAATACTGTCAAAGAAGTTATGAAAAATCTAGACAAGCTTGAAGATTTGACTGAAAGCTGCGGGCATTAGAAGAGGTGTTAAAATGAAATACAAAATTGAATTTAAAAAAGATCAATGCATGGGCTGCGGCGCATGCACTCAATGTGAAAACTGGGAAATGGGAAAAGACGGCAAAGCATTTCCTGTAAAGAAAGAATTAGAAAAGGTTGGATGTAATAAAGAAGCAGCAGATATATGTCCGGCAGGGATAATAAAGATAGTTGAAGTAAAATAAATTGTTTATATATGATTGATCAATTTTTAGATAAAAAAAATATCTTTGCAGTCATAGGGGTATCAAGAGATAAAAATAAATATGGCAGTAAAGTTTATCTTGATTTAAAAAATGCAGGCTATAAAACATATCCAATAAATCCTAAAATAGATAAGATTTTTGGAGATAAATGTTATTCAAGATTAAAAGACCTGCCCATTAAACCAGATGTTGTTTGTACAGTAGTCAAGCCTAACATCACTGAAGAGATTGTAATAGATTGTAAAAAACTTAAAATTGATAAAATTTGGATGCAGCCTGGCTCTGAATCAATAAAAGCGATTAAATTTTGTAGACAAAATGATATTAAAGTTTTACATGATATTTGTATAATGGTAAAAAGAAAAAAATGGAAATAATAGGGATAACAGGAGGTAAAGGCGGAACAGGAAAATCAACAATATCTTCTTCACTTGCCTGTGAATTAGCAAAAAAAAGCAAAGTTCTTTTGGTTGATGCTGATGTAGACTGCCCTAATGACCATCTGATTCTCAACATAAAAAGAGAATTTCTTAAAACAGTCTGGCAGAGAATACCAAAATGGGATTATGATAAGTGTATAAAGTGCGGGTTATGCGGAACAGTCTGCAAGCCTAATGCAATTGTTTCAATCAAAGATAAGAATCCAATTTTTATGCAGCAGCAGTGCAATGGATGCGGCGCCTGTGCATTTAAATGCCCTGTAGATGCGATCAGCTGGGGCAAAAAAGAGATTGGAACTATATTCAAAGGAAAAAATCACAATATTAGATTTTTATCAGGAGAATTGAAGACAAATGAGCCTATTTCTGAATTTGTGGTGAATGATATCAATAAGATTATTGAAAAAGAAAAAGATCAGTATGATTATATAATCATAGATACAGCCGCAGGCACCCACTGTCCTGTCATATCTGCTCTAGAGATGTGTGACAATGTTTTTGCAGTTACAGAACCAACACCTTTAGGAAGCCATGACCTTGAAATTATTCTTAAGCTTCTTAAAAGATTAAAAATAAAATCCAGCATAATTCTAAATCGTTCAGATATTGGCGATAAGAAAATAATCAAAGATCTGGCTGGCAAATATAACTCAAAATTAACTGCAGAAATTCCATATTCAAAAGAAATCATAGACAAATATTCAAAAGGGGTCCCTATCATAGGAGAATTTATCCAAAAAATAATCAAAGAATTATGAAAACCATAACTGTATTATCTGGAAAAGGAGGAGTTGGAAAAAGCAGCATAACAGCATCTTTAGCAGTTGCTATGTCCAGGAAAAAAAAGATTATATCTGCAGACTGCGATGTTGATGCTTCAAACTTAGCTTTGGTTTTAGGAGCAGAAAAACATGAAGAATGGAAGCCTATCTCAACAAATCAAAAAGCCAAATTTGACTTGAAAAAATGCAATTCATGCAAGAAATGCTTTAATTCATGTTTTTTCAATGCAATCGAATGGATAAACAATAAACCAAGATTAAAAGAATTCAGTTGTGAAGGCTGCGGACTTTGCAAAATGATATGTCCTGCAGGAGCTATAACAGAGATAGACATTAATAATGCAAAACTAGGATACTCAAAGACTAAATATGGGTTTATTGTTGTATCAGCCCAGTTAAATATTGGAGAATCAGGTTCTGGAAAGATAGTAAGCGAAGTAAAAAATAAAGCAGGGAAATTAACAGGAGATGCAGATTTTATGATAGTAGATTCTGCAGCAGGAATAGGCTGTCCTGTAATTGCATCTGTCACAGGAAGCGATTATGCAGTAATTGTTGTAGAACCAACTCCTTCTAGTTTCTCTGATATGCAGAGAGCAATGGAAATAGTGGATCATTTCAGAATACCTATAGGAATAATAATAAATAAATTTGACATCAATCCTGGATATAGCAGGAAAATAGAATCTTTTTCAAAGAAAAATGATAAAGAAATATTAACAAAGATTCCTTATGATAAGAAATTTGTTGATGCATTAGTAAATTTGACCCCTATAATAGTCTACGATGAAAAGTTTAAATCTATATTTGATACTGTTGCAGAAAAATTGATTAAAATGTTTAGTGATGAATAAATAATAAAAATGAAGATCAAAAAAAGTTTTTGCGGTAACAGGATAGGAAAGATGTCAAACATTTCTTTTAGGATAATGTCTTTTTTGTTCAAGATATATGATCTCTTTCATGATCCTGAAAAAAGGACTTCAAGTTTTGATATAAAAAAAGGAGAGACAATCATAGATTATGGCTGCGGACCAGGAAGATATACAAGAAAGCTTTCAGAGCTTGTAGGAGAAAAAGGAAAGGTATATTGTGTAGATGTTCAGAAATTAGCGATAGATGCAATAAATAAAAAGATTGTTAGATATAATCTGAAGAATGTCATCCCTGTATTGGCCAATGATAATTCAAACAGCCTAAAATCAAATATTGCAGACAAGATACTTGTTTTAGATATGTTTCATATGGTAAAGAATCCTTCTGCATTTCTCAAGGAGCTTCACAGGTTATTAAAAAAAGATGGAATATTGATCATCGAAGATGGACATCAGCCGAGGAAGATAACCAAAAAGAATATACTTGATTCAAGATTATGGAAGATAATTGAGGAAAATAAGTATCATCTTAAGTGTAAAAAATTATAAAAAATTGTTTGAATATGAAAGGAATTTATTTTCTTGTGATTGATGTAAAAAAGAACATCTTCAAAACCATAGGTGCATTTGGAAAAATTCGTTTCAAAAAAGGAATATATGTTTATGTCGGCTCTGCGCAGAACAGCATAGAAAAAAGAGTCTCAAGGCATTTCTCAAAAAACAAAAAGATAAGATGGCATATTGATTATCTGCTTGTAGACCAAAATGTTGATCTTAAAAAGGCCTTTTATAAAAAAACAGAAAAAGATCAGGAGTGTAAAACAGCTATTTTTCTTAGTGATAGAGAAAAACCTATTGAAAAATTTGGCTGTTCTGACTGCAGATGCTGCTCGCATTTATTTAGACTAAATACATTGAAAAATTTAAAAAAATTAAAATTCAAAGAATTTAAGATTACTGGCTGATCCATCCGCCGTCTACAACTAATATCTGGCCTGTTATATAATCTGCTTTGTTAGATGCGAGGAAAACAACAGCATTTGCAATATCTTCAGGAGTGCCCATCCTTTTTAATGGAATAGCTGCAATAGTCTGTTTTCTGCTTTCTTCAGTAGAACTTTGGCTTGCTCCAGGAGTATCTATTGCACCAGGCGCTACAGCATTTATATTTATCTTTTTAGGAGCTAATTCCAATGCAAGAGCCCTTGTAATGCCATTTATTCCTCCTTTTGATGCGCAGTAATGCGCTAATCCAGGAAATCCTATAAAAGAAGCTATAGAAGATATGCTTACTATTTTGCTTCCAGGCTTCATGACTTTTGCAGCTGCCTGAGAGCATAAGAAAATACTTTTGAGATTAATATTCAAAACCTTATCCCAGTCAGATTCCTTCATCTTATCAAATTGGACAAAAGGAAATATTCCTGCATTATTAACTAGTATATCCAATTTGCTGAATTTCTTTATAGTTTGTTTAATTAGACTATCAACATCTGATTTATCAGAAACATCACATTTAACAGCAAGCCCTTTGATTTTATACTTTTTCTCAATCTCTTTGACAACTTTTTTGCAGTCTTCTAAACTAATATCACTCACAACAACATTTGCTCCTTCTTTTGCAAAAGCATCTACAATGCCTCTTCCTATACCCCTTCTGCTTCCAGTAACGATTGCAGTTTTTCCTTTTAGTCTCATCTTATTTCACCTTCTCAATATATCTTTTCAAAATATCAGCTGATTTATTCAAACATGCTTTTTCTTTTTTATCAAAAGGCATTACTAATTGTTTCTTGACTCCGCTCTTTCCCAAAACACAAGGCACACTTAAACATACATTAGAAGCACCATTATAATTCTTTAATAAATTTGAAACAGGCAGCACTGTATTCTGGTCTGAAAGTATAGCATCTACAATCTTTGTTATACCTAGACCAATTGCATAATATGTTGCTCCTTTTTTTGCAATAACTTCATAAGCAGCTTTTTTTGTTCTATTGTATATATCTTTCATAGATTTTGTATTATATCCTTTTAATCTGCTTAGATGAATTCCTGCAATATTTGCTGTGCTCCATACAGGAAACTCACTGTCACCATGCTCTCCTAAGATATATGCATGGACAGAAGAAGGATTTACTTTGAAATGCTTGCCTAATAAATAACGGAATCTTGATGTATCAAGTGTTGTTCCGCTTCCAATAACCCTGTTAGCTGGAAATTTACTGTATTTTAATGTAAGATAAGTTAAAATATCAACTGGATTTGATACAATCAAAAAGATGCATTCTTTGTTATGCTTTACAATATTAGGAATCATCTCTTTAAAGATAGCTGCATTCTTCTGAACTAGATCAAGCCTTGTTTCTCCTGGTTTTTGATGAGCACCTGCACAAACAATTATAATATCAGCTCCTGCACAAACATCATATTTGTTGCTGAAAGATATTTTGCAGTTAGGTACAAACTGCATTCCATGCTCTAGATCCATTGCTTCTCCATGAGCCTTTTCCCTATGAATATCCACCAAAGCAATTTCTTCAGCTAGCCCATGAAGCAATAAAGAATAAGCTGCTGTTGAGCCGACAAAGCCAGCACCTACAATAGCAATTTTTGACATTCTATCACCTTCTTTTTATTATAAAATATTTATATGCTTAACAAACAAAGCCTTGCAGTAAGATAAGCTAATGTTGACTCTGCTCCTCTATTTAAATTAACTGTTTTTTCTCCAAGGCCATCAAAACATCCACCTGTCTTGTCATCATATATCATCTGCTTCAGATAATTTCTGCCTAAAAACCAATGGAATGCATTTGATGCATGTCTTATATATTTTTTTTCACCAGTAGTTTTATGCGCTAAGATAAGAGTCTGCACCATACATCCTGTGTCTACAGGCTGCTGGTCATAATATGATTTTTCTCCGCCTTTTACATACCATCCTCTATGTCCTATTGGAACAAAGATATTATTATGGAATGTTTTTGAAATAAGGAAATCAAGACTTGCTTTTGCAACATCAAGATACTTTTTATCTTTTGTAGAAAGATATGCATAAAACATTGCTTCAGGCAGCCTGCTGTTTGAATAGGTTAATTTTTCTTCAAACCACTTCCATTCCTTGTCATAACTTGCTTCATATAATGAGACTAAATAATCAGCTAATTTTTTTATCTTTGAAATGTTTTCTGCAGAATTATTATTTTTATTATAATAATGCAGACCTACTAAACTAAATGCTATCGATCTTGCATTTAAAAAATTATCAATAGGAGACAGCCCTTTCAATAATATCTGTTTAGCTTGTTCTTTAATATCAGGAGGAACTGCTTTTAATGCTGTTGTAAATCCCAGAGCATATACAGCCCTGCCATGGGCATCTTCACTAAATTCCTTAAAATTAACTCTTTTGTGCTTGTCAACATAGTTATACAGTTTGCCGTCTTTAGCTTGTACATATTTTATATAATCAAGATATGTTTTAATAAGCTTTAATTGTTTATACTCTCCAAATTTATTATAATATTTGCCGCATACAAATAATGCTCTTGCATTGTCATCTAATGTATATCCGCTTTCAATATCAGGTGTTGCATAATTTGCAAATTGGATAATTCCAAAATCATCAGTAAGTCTGTTCAAATGTGTTGTATTGATCTCAGGTATTCTTTTTACATAGATCTCAGGCAGGCCTAGATATTCTTTGAATATATTTCCATAAGACAACGCAACATTTGGCCAGGTCATATGCCTTGTATATGCATATGCATTTTTTTCCATTTCTCTTCTTTTCATTTCATCAGACAACAATTCTAAGATTGCCTTTGAATAAGATTCAGGATTCTTAAATTCAACTAATCTTCCTTTGTCATCTGCAACTATGTCTTTTGCATGCAGAAAAGGAGTAGATACTACAGGTCTGCCGCAGCTCATTGCATATACTAATGTGCCACTGGTAATCTGCTCTGGAGTTAATGAAGAAGAAATATAGATATCACTTGCTTTTATAAAAGAAATAATCTCTCTTAATTCTAAATATTTATTATAAAATTTTACATGTTTTTCAAGGCCAAGCTCTTTTATCTTATTTTCAAGAAGATTTCTATAGTTTTCACCTTCATGTTTTCTTACAACAGGATGAGTTTCTCCTACAATAAGATATATTAAATTTGGAAATTTCTTGACAACTTCAGGAAGAGATTCAATAACATATTCATAACCTTTGCCAGAACTAATCATACCAAAAGAGCATAATATTATCTTGTCTTTTAATCCTAACCTTGTCTTTTCCTTTTTTTGTTCTTCATAATTAACAACATGGACTCCATGAGGTATTAAATGTATCTTTGTATTTATAATCCCATAATCCTCTCTAAGTATCTTGATTCCTGTACTCGTCATAACAACAATGCTTTCTACTCTATCTGCTATGCTTCTGACTACTTTTTTTAATTTTTCTTCTGGATTTGGCAGTACACTATGAAATGTTACAATAGCTGGCTTTTCAAGAATCTCTAAAAATGCCAGAAGATATTCTCCATATGCTCCTCCAAAAATACCAAATTCATGCTGTATATTCACTAATTTTATTGTTTTTGTCTTATTTATCTGCTTTGCTGTATTTATATAGCCATCTAAATCATTATCAGTTAACTGAAACATCACTTTTCTTGGATAATTATATATATTTACTCCATTTCTGTTTAAAGCAAGTATTCTGCTCCTGACAGTAGGAAAGAACTTATTATCAACAGCATCTGTCAGATCTTTAGTAAAAGTAGCTATCCCACACTCTCTTGGAGGAAAGGTACTCATATATAATATAATAGATTGATTTTCCATTTTCACACACTATATATAGTAGGGAAAATTGGATTTTATAAAATTATCTATAATTTAGGAGAAAACGCATATTAATTATTTCCATTTTTTACAAGTTCATCAAGAAGCTCATTAATATCCAAAGAAACAGCAGCTATTCTTTTATCAGCAGCTCCATAATAAATATAAAGTTTATTTCCAAAAATAGCTGTTCCTGATGGAAATACAACATTATCTACATCTCCTTTTTTCTCCCATT
The DNA here is from genome assembly GCA_019322815.1 of Candidatus Woesearchaeota archaeon. Classification (GTDB taxonomy): domain Archaea; phylum Nanobdellota; class Nanobdellia; order Woesearchaeales; family WJKL01; genus JAHWIB01. The sequence continues at coordinate 9,239 of JAHWIB010000008.1, forward strand.
CTTTTTCCGGGCTGAATAAAGGATCGCAAAGCCTTCCAATTATTTTAGTAGGATCTTTTTTATCCAATAAAGCAGCTCCTGCTCTATAGATTCTTCCTTCTGGAGAGTTTTCAATAGCATGATAAATCATTAGCCATCCTTTTTTAGTTTCAACAGGAGGAGCTCCTGCTCCTAATGCTCTTGATTCAAACCAATGCCTTTTATCAAGAACAATAAAATCTGAAAGATTTTTAAAATGTTCTTCCCAATATTCATGTGTCAATTCTTTGAAATCCTTGAAATAGATTAAATGTATATTTGGAAGAACTCTATGCAGCATTGCAAACTTTCCATTTATCTTTTTTGGAAATAATACAGCATCTTTGCCCCATACATATACAGTATCAGCTGTATCTTTCTCGCTCTTATTATAAATATCAAAATTAAAATATCCATCAGGCATATCTAATTTCATAAACATCTTTTTGATTGCAGCATAAGACAAGAAAGAAGATATCTCTCCTTTTTTACTCCATGTCTTCAGATCCTTGCTTACTGCATATGCAGTTGAAACATTCTTATTATCATAAGCCATATAAGTCATATAATATGTTCCATCAATCTTAACAACTCTTGGATCCTCAACACCATGTATCTCGTAAGGAAATTCTGGCTTTAATATTGGTTTTTTTGCCCTTTCTATAACATTCAAAGGCCCGTCTAGTTTAGCATAGCCAATGCTTGAATAATTTCCTTGTTTAACAGCTCTGTAGAACATATGCACTGTGTTTCCTATTTTGACAGTTGCTGGATTTAGAACAGCCTGGTTTTCAAAGTTTAATTTACTAGCTTCTAGAATTATACCTTCTTTTTTAACTTCTACCATAATTATTATTATAAACTAATACTATATAAAATTTTCTTAGTCAATTTATCCAAAGCCCATGAACATTGCACAATTCTCTTGCTTTTATCCCTTCTGCATCTTTCAGGCAGAATTCTGCTTTTGGCTCATCTCCTGGAAATAATCTTTTTTCAGCAATTACTTTTTCATCTTTAAGGATCTGGATTAGCTCAATGAAATGATTTTCTTCCATTGGATGTGGAACAGAGCCTATCTTAACTGCCACCTTGTCTTCATATATCTCAACTACAGGAACATGCTTTTCTTTTCCTTCCTGCTTAGCTGTCTTTTCTTCTAATAATTTCATCGGCTGACCGCAGCAGACCAATTCTCCTTTATTAGCTTCAATAACAGAAACAACATTTCCGCAGATTTCACATTTATAAATTCCATTTTGTTCTGCCATTTTTCCACCTCTTATTTGCAGGATTCGCATCCTTCTTCAAAGCACATGCACTCAGGCTCATAATATTCTCTTGGATGCTTGCATGAAGGGCATTTTTCAGGAGGCTCTTTTCCTTTATAAATATAGCCGCATTTGCTGCATTTCCATCTTATTGGATTGTCTCTTTTGAAAACCTTTCCTTCTTTAACCATCTCTAAGAGTTTTTCATATCTTTTGGCATGATGCGCTTCAACTTCTGCAATCTCTTTGAACAGCTTTGCAGCTTCTTTATTGCCTTCTTCCTCTGCCTGTTTTGCAAATTCAGGATACATCTCTGTTGTTTCATATATCTCTCCTTCAAGAGCTGCTTTTATGTTTGCAGCTGTATTTCCTATTCCTTTTAATAATTTAAATTCATCTTTAGCATGCTGTTTTTCGTTCTCAGCAGTTTCTTCAAAGATTTTAGCAATATAATGAAAACCTTCTTTTCTTGCAATTTTTGCAAAATATGTATATTTATTTCTTGCCTGGCTTTCTCCAGCAAAGGCAGCTTTTAGATTTTCTTTTGTTTTTGACATTTTTCCACCTCATTCGCTTAGATCACAAATATTATTATTGTTTCTGTCAATATATTTTGCACAGGATCCTGGATATTCATCATTTACTAATCCTATTGGACATTGTGTCTTAATTGTAGATCCTATACTATCAGTTTGAGTGCATCCTACTAAAAATAATATTGACACTAGCAATATAATTAAGATTATTCTTTTTATCATATTATTTGTTTTTTTTGCTTTATTTTTAATATTTTTCTATTTATTATAAATATTATTGCAGGCCATAGAAAAAAAGGGTGGAAAACTATGGCCTGCAGAAACTGGTGTTTAGCTTCCGTAAAAAGTACACTTCCAAAGATCCTCTTCTATATCATCCACTATATTATGAGACTCAAATAGATCCTCAAAATTTAGTTTACCTTTTTTTACTTCCCAACATTTTCCATTATTGCATGCAACTTTTTGCATTTAAATCACCTCTTAATTATTAGTATGAATCTGCTCTATTCCCTCAAGACCTTTCTCAATCCTGTCCCATATATTATGGTATTTTTTCCAATTCATCTATTCCACCTCTCTTGATAAAATGGTTCATACACAGATTATCAATAACCGCAGTCTGCATGCATCTTGTTCCGCGAATTGTTTTGGCTTTGCATCTCATATTATAAGGTAGTAAGTAGAAAAAATATTAATAATTAATTACTATTGTTAATAAAATATTATTAAAATTTACCTATAATCAAAAGGAAATATTTATAAATATCTTTAATTTCATATATATTTAATAATGATAAAAGAAAAACTTAAATTAGATGATAGGGATGATATAATCATTCAGATGCTGCAAAAGAATCCGCAGACTTCTCAGGAAGAGATAGCTAAAGTTTTAAAATTAAGTCAGCCTTCTGTATGGGCAAGAATCAGAAATCTAAAACAAAGAGGGATAATTAGCAATATTGTTGGTATGGATTTCAAAACTGTTGATTTGCATCTAGCTAAAGTTGATGTTAGCTGTACAGATACACAAGCAATAATTGATGAATTCAAAGACTGCCCTTATTTTCTAAATGCATTGATTACTTCTGGAAGATATAATGTCTGTTTATTGTTTACAGGGACAGATCTAAAAAATATTGAAGGAATGGTCAACCACCATCTTAGAGGAAATCCAAAAGTAAAAGACATTGAACTGAATATTGTCATTTCAACTGCAAATAATTTTGTCATGCCCTTGAATATTGATTATAACAACAAGAACCAGATGAAATGCAAAAAAGAGTGCAAGGATTGTATTGATTAATTTATCTTTTTTTCTTGAGTAATACTGCTTCTTCAATCACAACAAACAGCATCATGCCTGCTGCAAATGTCATGAAATATGCTTGAATAATTTCACTTAAATTAATCAATAATAAATAAGTAATCAATCCGCCGATAATAAATGATAATTGTGTTAAAAATAATGCCTTAAAAGCACTTCTTGTTTTTTTATTTATCAGATAGGGCAGAGCAACAATCCACCCTTCTGGTATATTATGCAGTCCAATAAGTATTGCAATGATTATTCCTAAAGATGGATTGATGACATAACTGCTTCCAAATGCAAGCCCTTCTGGAAGCTCATGCATCAGCATTGCAATGAATACCAAATAACTTAATCTTCCAAGCTTGTCATTTTTGTGAGGGATTACTTTATTGATCAAAGCTATTAATCCCAGTCCTGCTGCTACACTCAATACAACTGAATAGCTTATTGCAAATCCTTCTCTGACCAATTCAAATATTACAAGAAGCATCAGAAACATCTCAGCTAAAAGGGCATATCTGTTGTATTTCCTAAATTTCTTAAGGATAAACCAGGCAAGAACGCCTCCAAATATCTGGAATAATGCTATTATGATTATTGTTATTATAAATCTGAGGTCCATAAATAAATATTAATAATAAAAATATATAAATTCTTCTATAAAAATAAATTAAACAAATAACCAACAATTAAAACTTTTCTAGAAAATTGAACTAATTATAATATTCGCTTAATTGATTCAAAAAGTTCTCCTACATTGTTTTGAACGCGTTTGCAAAGCTGCTTTTCTTTTTCAGCCTGCCAGTTTATCACATGTTCTTTCCAATTTTTGATTTTGTCTGCATGCTCTCCAAAAAAAACAGAAATCTCTTCTGAATTTACATGTTCTTTATCTTGATTCTTGATTATCATATGAGGAACTTCATGAAGGAACTCTCTGCCCATAATAATATACGCAAGCATTGTATGATGGCCGTCAAACAATATCCATTCATTATCCTCTGTCTTGACCAGCTTGATATTAGGAAATCCGTCGCTGGAAAAGATATCTTTTCCTGATATTATATCTTTGATCATAGATTTGATCCTCTCCAAACTTTGGATCCCATCATTATTATGCAGATTGATTATGCTCTTCAAAGGAATATATTCAGCAGACTTTTTTAGAATAATTTTAGGATTAGATCTTTTCTTAAAAACCTCAACACTTTCATAGATAGAAATATTCCTATTATGAGGAATCTCCAAAGAACAAAATTTTCCTTCTGGATAATAAGCTTCTATTTTTCTCATCAACATATTAGAAGTACTTCATATTTTTAAATATTTTCTTAAAACTAATCTTCTTGACACTTACAACCCTGTCTGCTCCGCCAGAATATATCAATAAATTTTCTTTATCTATATCAGGGACAGCTCCTGTTGGAAAGACAACATTATCAACAAATCCTTTTTTTTCATAGCTCTCAGAAGGCTCTATCAACGGCTTGTTTGCAGGAGTTCTTGCAATTATTTTTTCAGGATCCTTTAGATCAAGCAGCGCAGCTCCTGCATAATAACTTCTTTTCTTGTTTTTCTTTACAGCCCCATGATAAATCAAAAGCCATCCTTTATCTGTCTTTATTGGAGGAGCTCCTGCACCTATCTTGTCGCTTTCCCAAGAATTTTCTCTTGGTCTTATTATGCTCTTTTCTCTGCCCCAATAAATCAGATCAGGAGAATAAGATATCCAGATAGATGGCCTGCTGAAAACATAAAATCCCTGGGGCCTATGCAGTGCAGCATATTTTCCTTTTATCTTTTCTGGAAACAGAACAACATCTTTGTTTGTCTCCCTGAATATAATCCCTTTTCTCTGCCATCTCTTTAAATCTTTGGATACTGCAAGTGATGTGGATATTCCTTCATTATCTGAGACAGATACATAAGTCATCAAATATTTGCTTCCTATCTTTGTGATCCTTGGATCCTCAACACCATAATTCTCATGAGGTGGTCTGCCTGTAAAGCTTGGCTTGTCATCAACCTCTTCAACATTAAAGCCGTCTTTACTAAGAACCACTTTTCTAAAATGTGATATATGCATAAGCCTGCATATCCCTTCTTTCAGATATACAACATTTCTGCCTTTTTTCAGTACTTTAGGCATATCTATTTTCACATAGCCCATCTTGTACTCTTTTCCTGATATTATAATAGGGCAGTGCATAGCTTTTCCGTGCATCCTTATGCCTTTTTCAGCAACTCTCACATAAAGAACAATCTTCCCATCCTTATACCTGACAGCTCCAGGATTAAATGCTCCTAAAATTTTCCAATCCTTAAAAGAAGGTTTGATATCTGAAGGTCTTACAAGAACTTTTTTTGTAATCATAATAAACTAAGAATTATCTTAAGTATTTAATATTTACTTTAATGTTAAAAAATAAAAAAAATCACTCGCCAACTTCTTCTTTAACTTCTTTTCTTCCTGCTTCCAGCTCCTTGACCTGTTCTTTATCTCTGTTCAGCAGCAATGCCTGGAACTCTCCGGCATGTGTTTTTTCTTCTTTTGCTATGTCCAGCAGCATCTTTTTTATATTGCTATCTTGTGCTTCTGCAGCCAGCTGCTCATATAGATTAACAGCATCTAATTCTGCTATCATTCCTACTCTTAATATCTCCTGGTCTATCTTCTTTTTATCTACCTTTTTCAAATCTATTGGTATTTGAGATAACATTTTTTCATCCTCCGAATATCAATTTTACTATAAACATAAAAATTATTCCAATTATGAAAAATCCATAAGATAATATTGATTTTTTTAAGTCTCGCTCTTTATGAAGCTCTGGAATCAAGTCAGATCCCGCGATATAGATAAATCCTCCTGCAGCAAATGGGATCAATAATGATGTAAATCCATTTGTAAGCGCTGAAAGGAAATAACCAGCAACAGCTCCAATGACAGCCACCAAAGCTGACAGGAAATTATAGATCAATGCTTTTATCTTTGAAAACCCTCCATAGACTAAAACTCCAAAATCTCCTATTTCCTGGGGAACCTCATGGGATATTATTGCTATTGTTGTCACAACTCCAAATGGAATATTTACTAAAAAAGCAGCAGCTATTATTAATCCATCAATGAAATTATGCACTCCATCTCCTATAAGGTTCATCTGCCCAAGAGTATGAACATCACATTTTCCTTTATGGCAGTGATGCCATTTAAGGACCCTTTCTATAAGGAAAAATAGCGAGAATCCAATCAAAACCCAGAGAAAAACCACACTTAAGCTTGTTCCTTCAATAGCCTCTGGAATAAGATGGATGAATGCTCCTCCCATCAAAGCTCCTGCAGAAAATCCTACCAATATCAATAATATTTTATTAAGAATCTTTGTTTTTATAGCAAGGCCTGCTGCTCCAACAAAAGCAATCAAGCTGACCAAGAATGTTGCTCCAATTATCCAGATTAAGACATTCATTTTTTTGTAACTTTTATAGCTTCAACCGGACATATATCAGCTGCTTCCTGATTGCAGCCGATCTTATCAACTTCTTTTTTCTTTGCAACTGCTTTTCCTTCTTTTATATCAAAATTACTGCACTGAGCAGCGCATGCTCCGCAGCCTATGCATTTTTCTTTGTCAACTTCTATTTTGAATGCCATTTTTTTAAACCTCCTTTATTCAATTTTTACAAATAATCCGCACCAACACTGTCCTTTTTCCTTCCATGTTTTTTGTGCCTTGAAATTGCATGGGCACAATAATCCCATATCTTTATTAAAATCTCCTGTCTGTATTTGGCATGGGCAAAACTTATATCCTGTCTTCTCTTCGTTTTCCAAAACCCCTTTTAATGCAGTATCTGTATGCTCTTTGTCAGGATTTAACTTGAAATCATTATCCTCACAAAATTTTTCTAATATCTTTCTGAATTTTTCAATATCCATTATAGACCAATCACTTTTTGTGCTTCTTCTTTAGTAGCTTCAACATAAGCATCTTCTGTACTGCATGTAGGGCAGAGCTTAGGCCCTGCTATGCCATAATGGATGTCATTGCAGACATTACATCTCCAAAATTTTTTCTCAGGCATTTTTTCACCTCAAATATAAGCAAGTATTGCCAGCAAAAAATGAACTGCTGCAAAGACTATTCCTCCAATAGCCAGACCTTTGTGTATCTTTATTGGCTTATTTTTATAGCCTGTATAAGCAGCAGCTATAAATAAAATAATTGCAATAATTCCAAGATAAACTATAAATGGAATCCCTCCTATATTATAATAAGTTATACTTTCTAGCATTTTATATCAGCTCTCCTATATATAATCCATAATTTACAATGCCTCCTCTTGAACCATGCCTTGTTTTAGCAGCTTCTTCAAATGAAGTGAGATTCCCGCAATGATCCCAAAAAGTTTTTGGCATGTTTGGGTGCGTTGGTGCATCTGTTACATCATAGACTTTTCCTTCATAAACAACCCAGCAATCTTTAAATGAATCATGTTTTGCAAGCTCTTCTGCTGTTATTCCTTGAACTTCAGGTTCTTCTTTTGTTTCCTCTTCTGTCATAATTTCAGCTTCTTCAACAAATGTTTCTCCGCTTGATATTTTGCACTTCCTTGGATAGCTTTCCATGATAGGAAATCCGGCATTTACACAGTCTTCAAAGCTTTTTATGAGATCTTCTCTGAACTGCTCTGAAAATTCTTCGCAGTATTCTTCCCACATTCTTTGGCATTTTTCTGTTGAAGGGCACCACTGATAGCCTGCTGCTGTTAAGCAGCCGTGCTCATCTGTATCTCCTCCTATTGGTTTTTCCTTTGCACAGCCGGCAGTCACTGCCAGAAAAACTAATCCCAATAAAATAAATATTTTTTTCATGGTTCTCCGCATTCGCAGCATTCACTGCATCTTCCGCAGTGAGGGCATTTTGGATTATCTTCTGAAAAAGGCTTGCCGCAGACAGGGCATCTTGTTTCTTCAACCTTTTTTTCCTCTTCGATATCCTCTATAACTTTAACCTCTTTCTTTTTATTCATTTTTTCAGCCTCTTATTTCTTTAATTTTGATAAGTAAGCAAATGCACTCAGCATTGCTCTTGAGCCGTCTCCGCAGGCAATGACTGTCTGTTTTCCAGGCAGATCAGTTATATCTCCTGCTGCAAATATTCCAGGAGCGCTGGCAGCGCCTGTCTTGTCAACAACAATCTCATTTTTTTCATTAAGCTTTATCAGCCCTTTTACAAAATCAGTATTTCTTATATGACCTATCTCAACAAATACTCCCTGCACATCTAATTTTTTTTCTTTGCCGTCCTGCTCATATTTTAATCCAGTTACAAATTTATCTCCTATGACTTCTGTTGTCTTTGCATTATTAATAACCTCAACCTTTTCACTTTTTAATGTATTTTCCTTCAAGGCCTTGTCTGTTCCAGTTAATTCAGGATTCAGATTAATGATATAAATTTTTTTGCAGTGCTGTATTAATGTGTTTGCAGCATCAAGAGCAGCGTCTCCTCCTCCGATAACAGCAACATCTTTTTCTGCAAACAAAGGAGAATCGCAGGTTGCGCAGTAAGCAAGGCCTTTTCCTTCAAATTCATCTCCTCCAGGAACATTAAGTTTTCTTGGAGATGAGCCAGAGCATACTACAACTGTTTTTGTTTCAAAGAATTCGCTGTCTGTTTTGACAATATAATGATCGTTTTTTTTCTCAACTTTGTTTACAGAATCTTCTTTTATTTCAATCTTATAATCCTTCATATGCTCTTTAAATTTTTCAATTAACTGCATCCCAGAAAGATTATGATAACCAGGGTAATTCTCAATATCAGAGCTCCATAATGTCAATCCTCCGATATCCATTGATATGACCAGGAATTTAAGCTTGGCTCTTGCAGCATAGATCGATGCTGTAACTCCAGCTGCTCCTGCCCCTATTATTATTGTGTCATACATTACAAAACACCTCTTTATAAAAAACTAAACTTAATATATATAAATTTATTGCTAAGCTTTAGCTTTCCAATAAATTTACCTGCATTTCTTTAGAATAATATACTTACTCCGGCTGCGCGCATACAGTTATGCAGCAGCCTCCTGGACCGCAGATATCTTTTTTGCACTTTGTGCATTTTTTGATTATCAGGCTTTTATTCTTTGGAATATCTACTTCAATATCAAATCCGCATTCAGGGCATTTAACACTTGCTTTGACCATTTTAATCACTCTAGTTTCAAGGCTTTTTTCAGCTTTTCAACATCATAACCAACTATTATTTCTCCGTCAGTATCTATAACAGGAACACCCATCTGCCCTGACTTGTCTATCATCTCTTTTTGTGCTTCTTGATCTCCAGAAACATCAATCTCTTCATATTCTACATTATTTTCTTTTAGAAACTCTTTTGTCTTCTTGCACCAAGGGCATGTTGGTGTTGTGTATATCTTAACTTTCATAAATGTGCACCTCTAAATATTTATTTAGTTATCTCATCATTAATTTTTTGTTAATTCATTATTCTTGGATTCCTTTTTATCATAACTTCAATCACAAAAGGAAATATTAAAGTTGTGGTTAATGCCATTACAACCAAGCTGGAATAGATTTCTGTAGGGATCAGATTAGTCCTGAATGCTATAAGGGCTAATGCTAGTTCCACTGCACCTCTGCTGTTCATTCCCCATCCTATCAGATGTAGCTGCTTCCATTTAAGCTTGAGAAAAGGTTTTGTCAATAATGTGCCGATCAGTTTTCCGATAATTGCAATTAACACTACAATAATTGCTAAAAAAGGATTAAGTATCAATGAATTGAGATCAAAATGGATGCCCATCGAAATAAAGAAAAAAGGGATTACAAGCCAAAGAAGGCTTTGTTCAAGTATCTTCAACTTTGGATGTTTCCTGCTTAAACTCTTTTGGATTAGTATCCCTGTAAAAAATGCAGTTATTGAAAGTATTATAAGAAGATTCTCCTTGAAATAAAACTCTTTGAATATATAATTGATCAGAATAAACAAAAATAGTCCTAACATATCATCAATAATTCCTGCAGCCATCATAGCTGATCCTATTTTTGTTTTTAGTTTACTCAACCCTAGAAGGACTCTTGCTTTTGTAGCTTCTGCAGTTATGCTCATACATACTCCTGAAATCAATGATGCAAGTAAAGAAAATCCTAGAATTTTAAATAAGATAAACCCAAACAAAAAAGGTACAAATGCCGCAAATACAGCAATAAATGCAGCATCTTTTTTTTCATTATAAAATGTTCTCCATGAACTTTCTAGACCAGCCAAGAACATCAAACAGATAAGAGCGATATTGCCTAGATTAAAAACAAATTCAGTATTTGGTTCTATAATTATCTCTTTTACAGCAGGAAATCCTATAAACAATCCGGAAATTATCAAAGCAACTACATAAGGGATTCTGATCTTTTTAGCTAATAGGCTAAACAAATAAGATATTAAAAGAGCCAAAATGATTGTAATGATTAAGTTCATTTTTAATTTTTGTTTATATTAAATCCATAATCTTGTCTATCAAAGCAGTATTATTTTTTTACCTCCTTCCTGTAAATATAACTAATCATTTTAATAATTTTCTTTTTTAGAATTAGGATGATTCCTTTACAATAACATTTTCTTTTCTTCTAATTATGAACTTTTTTGCCTGTTTGTATGTTAGCAGATTATTCTTTGTTCCATAATACTGTATAACAGAAGCAGCATTTGCCATCCCTATCTTTAATGATTGGACAATATTTTCTTTATGCAATATTCCAGCTAAAAAACCAGAAGCAAAAGCATCTCCTGCTCCTGCTGTGCTTACTACCTTTACTTTGTATGCAGGCAAATAATAATAATTTTCTCCGTCATAAGCATTTATCCCTTTTTCACCTTCTGTAACAACTGCAATTTCTGGCCCTGTTTTTCTCAGGCCTTTTAAAATATCTGTTATCTTATTTGATTTTGTCTGCAGCAAAAACTGCGCTTCTGATTTATTCAGAACAATGATTGTTGCTGCTCTTAATATTCTTCTTAAATGAAATTTTCCTTTTACAGCAAGATAAGTGCTTGGATTAAACATCAGTTTGATATTATGTTTTTTAGCATATCCTGCTATCTTCTCAGCTGTTGAAAAAGATCCTTTCAGCATTGTTGCCAAATATATCCATCTTGTCTTTAATTCACTTTTATTAAACTCACCATAAGAAAGATGATCAGAAGAGCCTTTATGTGTAAATATAATCCTGTCCTGCTCTTTTTCACTTTTTAGTATAAATGAATAAGAGGTATGCTCTTTAGAAGGCTTTGTCTTAATAACTTTGACATTTTCCTTTTTCAATTCATGCAGAATCTTGAATGCATTGTAATCATGCCCTAACTTTCCCAGAAATGCAGTCTTTAACCCCATCCTTGATAAAGCAACTGCTGAGTTTATGCCTCCGCCTCCTGTCTCAAAATCAACCTTCTCTAAAAGAACCTTATCTCCTAATCTAACTTCCTTAAACTTCTGAGAAATAACCCCAAATACATCAACAGTAGCAGAGCCTATTGTTATTACATCAAGCATTATTATACCTCTTTTTATTAAATTAGAGAAAAAGTATATTTAAATTTACCTATTTTCCTGCTAGATGTGCAAATTTTGAACCAGGAAAATCAAGAGTTGCAAAATAATCTTTTCGTGTCTGGGCTCTTCTTATCATTTCCAGGCTTCCATCTTTATGAAGAAGATATTCAGCATGCTTTAATCTCGCATTATAATTAAAACCCATTGCCCATCCATGCGCTCCTGTATTATGGATAGCTATCAGATCTCCTTCTTCTATTTTTGGAAGAGGTCTTTGCCTTGCAAACTTATCATTATTTTCACATAAAGGGCCTGTAACATCATAGATACTATCTTTTGGCGGGTCTTCTTTCCCCAATACAGTTATATGATGATAACACTCTCCTTCTGCACTTTGCCCTTCACTATATAATGCAGGCCTCATCAGATCAGACATAGATGCATCAAGTCCAACATAACTTCTATATTTATCAGTTACATGAAGAACTCTTGCAACTAGCCAGCCATGCAGTCCTGTTATAGCTCTTCCGCATTCCATGACAATTCTTGGAGGCTTTAACCCTTTGTCTAAAATCATTTCTTCATATGCTTTTCTGACACTATTTGCAAACAATTCAACATCAACTGATTTATCTTCTGGCCTGTAAGGTATTCCTACTCCTCCGCCTAAATTAATAAATTCAAAATCTATTCCTAGTTCATCATGCAGCCTTCCTGCCAATCCTAACATCATCTTTGCTGTTCCTATTAAAGATTCTTCTTCTCTTTCATTGGAGCAGACCATAGTATGCAGACCAAATCTTTTTGCTCCTTTTGCTATTGCTCTTCTATAAGCTTCAACAATCTTATGATCAGGAACACCATACTTTGCTTCTAATGGATTTCCAATAATATTGTTTCCTTTTATTTTTTCACCAGGATTATATCTAAAACATATTAATTCAGGAAAACAACCAACTGCTCTTTCAAATGCATCTATATGTTTGATATCATCTAAGTTGATTATTGCACCAAATTCATGCGCTTCTCTAAACTCATTATCAGGAGTATCATTAGAAGTGTATATTGCATTATTTCTAAGGATTCCAGCAGCTTCTGCTAAATCTAATTCAGGTCCTGAGCTGCAGTCTGCTCCAAATCCTGCTTCTTCTCTTAGTAATTCAAGAGTATATGTATTAGGCAGAGCTTTGACAGCAAAAAAATTCTTAAATCCTTCACTATGCTTACTAACCCACTCAAATGCAGAATTAAAATCATGAGCAGCACTTATTATCCCTTCTTGCTCATAGACATGAAATGGTGTTGGTTTAGAATCTGCAATCCATTTTTCTGCCTGTTCTTTTGTAAATGGAGGTCTTTCTCTTAGCTTTAGCATCTTAATCAAACCTCAGCTGCAGTTTCTCCAATCTTTTATCAAGTTCATTAATTATTTCTCTGTCAGAACTTCTGCAGCCTATTAGATGCATCTGAGACCTTGGATTCCCATTTTCAAAAGTTGCTGAGAATCTTATATAATTGCCTACATCATCCCAAGGAACTACTGAAATTCCCTGCTCTAAAAGCATATGCTGTGATGCTTCTTCTGCATTACTAAACACTTTTCCATCTTTTGTTCCTGTTGGTGCTTTTGTGTATAAGAAGAATGTTCCATCAGGCATTTTTGCATCAAATCCATGTTTGCTAAGAACTTCAACTAAATATTCTAATCTTCTTTTGTATTTATGGGTGATTTTTTCTGTAAACTCAGGATTTTCCAATGCTGCAATCGAAGCCCTCTGTATCATTTTTGCCTGCCCTGAATCTGAATTGTCTTTTACATTTCCATATGCGGCAATCAATCTAGGATTTCCTGCAACAAAAGCAATCCTGTATCCAATCATATTGAATGCTTTTGATAAAGAATAAGCTCCTAAACTGCATTCTAAGCCGCCATCAACCTGGAACGGGCTTGTAGGTTTTCCAGTATATTTTAGTCCGCTGTAAGCTGCATCATGCACAATTACAAAATTATGCTCATGAGCAAGCTTAACTAAATCTTCCCAGAATACTAAAGGTGCGTCTGCTCCTGTTGGATTATTAGGATAATTGACGCAGACGATCTTCACTTTGCTTTCTCCTTTAGCATGCTCTTCTAATTCTTTTAGATCAGGCAAAAATCCATTTTCTTCTTTTAATGGAAGCTTTACAACCTTTCCATCTAGGTATTTTGTATGTGTTCCAAGAACAGGATAACCCGGAGAAGTCATTATTGTAGTGTCTCCTGGATTAACAATAGTCAAAGGCAGTAAACTTAGAATTCCTTTTGAGCCGATTCCATGTATAATATAGTCATCTGCTCCTAAAATCTTTTTTCCATCCTCCATAACAGAACTTTCATTTGTTGGAATATCTATTCCAAACATATTATTAAGGTATGCAGCAGCTGCCTGTTGAAATTCAAGAATTCCATTATCAGCATAGCCTCTGTTAGCAAGACTATCAACTTCAATTTTTAATCTCTCTCTTACTTCCTCTGGAGCAATGCCATCATGCTCTCCAACACCAAGATCTATAATAGAAATATCAGGATGTGCTTTTGCAAAAGCTTGTTTTGCTCTTTTTATTTTTGCAAACTTATAAACAGTTGTATCCTTTCCAAATTTTTCTCCGCCGATTCTATCTGCATATAATTTTTCAACATCAAACATATTACCAACCCCCTAAATTTAAAGAACCTCTTTTGCAAAAGAAAAATATAAGCTGTTTATAAAGTTAATTCTTTTCTATAATACTTAATTAAGACCACTATTCCTATTATTGTCATTACTAAACTCAGATACTGCCCAAAGCTCAATCCAAATAATCTTGGATCTTCTCTCAAGAAATCACAGAAAAATCTTCCAATGCCCATTAAAAGAATAAAAACCCAAAACAAGAATCCATCTTTCCATTTTTTCTTGTTCAGGAACAATAAGAATCCTCCTAATAATGCTCTTCCTGCTGCAGCATACAGCTGAACAGGATGTCTGCAGCCTTCATATCTAGGAAATTTAAAACACCATGAAACATTTGTTATTGTTCCAACCAGTTCTCCATTTATGAAATTGCCGATTCTTCCTAAAGCAAGAACAAATGCAGCTGGAGTAACCAGTATATCAGCCACCTTGACTACATTAAGTTTCTTTTTTCTGCAGTATAGATAGCCTGCTAATACTATTCCGATAATCCCTCCATGCAAAGACATTCCTCCTTCCCATACAGCAAATATTTTCCATGGATTTTTTATATAATAAAGCGGATTCCCCGAAACAAAAGACCATCCAAAAACTTCAAACAGCCTTGCTCCAATAACAACTCCTAAAATTAAATAGATAGAGAACCATTCAGCTTCATCTCTTGTTAATTTAAGAATTTTCTTTTTGCTGTAATATATCAAAGTAAGATAAATGACAAGAAATCCAATTACATAGACTAATCCATAATATCTTATTTCAAAAGGGCCAATATTAACTAGTATAGGATTGATATTGTGTACAAAAGACATAAAGAAAAAGAAAAAATTTAGGTATAAAAACCTTTTTATTTATCCGCAGCTTCCTGATGAATCGCCTGCAGATGCTTCATAACCAAATCCTGGTGAAGGATTTGCAGAATCTAGTTCTTCGCTGCATTCTGCTGGAGCATCATTAAATGCATTGCAGATTGTTGCTAATAAAGCAGAAGGGCTTCTTCCGCTTGATACCTGCTGGCCATTGACAACTAATCCAGGGCTTCCTCTAATTCCATACTTAGTATTTAATTCATCATATATCATGAATTTAGGGAACCTTCCATTTAACCATGAACTTTCATCTTCTAGATTTTCTGTAATAGAATACTCTTCATCAGCCTGTGCAAAACATGAATCTAATGCAGCTTTGTCAATGCCTGTTTCTCCTAAGCATTTTTCAGAATCACCATCTCCTAAAAAGCATTCAAGATAAGGTATTAATTTATCATTCTGTTCTTTTGCAATGCAGTATTGATTTGTCTGCTCTGTAACTTCTTTTTCACCATGCATAGCATAATTCACAAATCTCAAGTTAAAGTCAATCTTATCTCCAAGAAGCTTTACAACTGGGATCATTCCTTTTTCAATCTGTGTTCCATAAGGACAGTGGCTCATTACAAACACTTCAACAGCTGGCTTGTCTGATTTTGTAACATCAGCAACAGCAGCTCCCTGAGCTTCAGGTGCTTCTATCTCTTGATCCAGATCAACACCAGGAGCTGTAAAAAGCATCTTTCCATCTTTAGTTACATAAGAATCATATTCTTGTCCGCTTATATCAATTTTGAATTTATATAATCCGCTTTCATCTGCAGAATCCTTTAGTTCTGCAGTCATTCCTTCCTGCAGCATATTTTCATTTATAAAAGTCAAAGCTTTATCAACAGCTGAACCTTCAGACATTGATCCTCCTGCTGCACCTCCAAATCCATTTGTAAAAATAGATACTACTAATAGAACTGCTAGAATTCCTGTAGCAATCTGCCATATAGTTGTTTTTTTAATATTTGCCATTATAAAATCACCCCTTAAAAACCAAAAATATTAATGGTTTATAAAGCTTACGAAATTAATTCGCAGTATAATTTATAATTTCAATTGAAATTAAACCCATAGAAAGGTATATATAAAGGTATAACATAACTTCAAATATCAATAATGGAGGATGATATAAATGAAAAAAATCATAATTAGTATCTTAATAATTGCTTTAATAGCTTTAACAGGATGCCAGACAAGCGAAAATACAATAAATGTAGAAGGAAGTTCAGAGATAACAGTTGATCCTGACCAGGCAGAAGCCTGGGTAGGCGTCTCTATTGTAGATGTTTCTGCTGATCTGGCCCAGCAGCAGGTCAATACAGCAATCAATGATATAATTAATAGTTTGAAAGCAGCAGGTATTTCAGAAGATGATATTTCAACAGAACAATTAAGTATCTATGAAGAAAGAAGATGGGAAAGCGGCAAATCAACAGTAGTTGGCTGGAGAGCAACGCAGACATTGAAGATCAAGACAACTGAACTGACAAAAGTAGGCCAGATTGTTGATATTGCTGTTGACAATGGAGCAAATCAGATAAACAGCATCAACTTTGGTCTAAGTGAAGAAAAAGAACAGGAATATAAAAAGCAGGCAATAGCACAGGCAACTACAAATGCAAAAGAAAAAGCAGAGACAATTGCAGACAGCTTGGGAGCAAAGCTTGGAAAAATAAGGTCTGTTTCAGAATCAGGCTTTTATTACAGGCCGTATGCATATGCAATGGAAAAAACAATAGGAGATGAAGCAGTTGCAGAAGCAGCGCAGGTCCTTCCAGGAGATGTGACAGTGACTGCCAGGATAAACATTGTATATAATATAGGTTAATTTTTTTTCTTTTTATTATAAATTATCAAAAGGACTTCTGATATTTAGGATCCTAGGGTCTGCTGAATGAGTATAAATCATTGTAGTTTGGATGCTGTTATGGCCAAGCAGTTTTTGCACATCTGTTACAGTCCATCCATCATCAATCAGATGCTTTGCAAAACTATGCCTCAAAGTATGAGGATGAACATTCTTTCTAATCTTTGCTCTTTTTGCTGCTTTTTTAACAATCTCCTGTACAGTTCTTGTATGAAGAGGGAAAAAATTGTTTCTGCTGAACAGCAGATCATCAGAAAGCAGATTGTTTTCTCTGATATATCCTTCAATCTCCTGCTTCAAATTATCAGCGATGATAAATACCCTGTCTTTATTGCCTTTTCCTTTCCTGATCCAGCCGTAATCCATTGCAATCTCAAAATCTTTTACTCTTAGATGCAATAATTCGCTTACTCTCATGCCTGCAGAATACATCAATTCAACCATCAGTTTATGCTTCTTGTTCTCAATAACATTGAACAGTTCCTTTGTCTCATCTTTTGTAAGAAAAGTTGGAATTGATTTTGGCCTTCTTGAATATCTTATATCAAGATGGATATTCTTTCTTAGAACTTCTTCCATGAAAAATTTTATAGCAGAAAGATGTATATTCAATGTGCTTCCTGATTTATCTTCCTGAGCAAGATCTCCAAGATATTCCTGTACATCTTTCTTAGATATCTTTCTTGGATCTTTGCTGTTTCTCTTAAAAAACTTATTTATAGAGAATAAATAAGCCTCAATAGTCCTTTTGCTGAACTTCCTCCTCAGCATCTCTTTTTTCATCGCTTCAGTTATATTATATAACATTTCTATCACCTTTAACATTTTTGATTTTAATAGGTGCCAGAAACACTGTTTCTCAGCACCTCAAATAGCAAGATTTAAAAGACTCTTTATCTTATTATCATGATAATGAAAGTCCTGTTTATATGCAATCAAAATGAGCACAGAAGCAAAACAGCTGAAAAGATGTTTCAAGATAGATTTGAAACTAAATCTGCCGGCCTTTTCAATGATAATCCTGTTAATTCTTCTGCTATTGAATGGGCTGATAAAATAATTGTAATGGAAGATAGACAGAGATCTGAAATTGCTAAAAGATTTCCTAAACAATATATGCAAAAACAGATTCTTTCTTTGGACATTCCTGATATTTATCATTATAATCAGCCTGAATTGGTTGAGTTGTTGAAATCTAAGATTGATTTTTTATAGCGCCAGGGACGGGAATTCCCGTTCAGTTGAACATTTGAACCCGCGCGACGTCCCGCGAGTGAACGTCAACTGGAGCTTAAGTCCAGCGCTTTGACCAGACTCAGCCACCCTGGCTTTGCTAAAAAAGCAATCTTTAAATATTAGTTTCACTTTATCTTTGCTACGCGAGTGAACGTTAATTGGACTTGAAGTCCAAGTGTATTTGGCCATTCTTGGCCACTTTTTTCTTTTAGTTATAATAAGTCAAATATCTTTATAAGCGCTGCGCCAGAATGTCCAGTGGCTCTTTTTTACTGAAATTGCCATCTCAGAGCCTGTAAGCTTCAAATTCTTCAATCTTTCACTGGTCAGTTTTTCAAAATCACCAAATTTATCCTAATTTTCACAGTCAGAAGTTCATTGAGCTTTTCATCTAATAAAAACCAACATGACTTCATTCCTCTCAGAAAAATCTTTTATAAAAATTTGAGGTGATTCAAATGAAAAACACTTTACAAAGATTTCAGATGCTTATGAAGCTCCATAGGCATACTAGATGGCTTATCTTCAGCAAAAAGCCTGTAAAAGAAAGGCTTGCCATCTGGCAGAAAGACTTCGACAAGCTCTGCAAAGAGCTCTCAGAAGCAGGAATGCTGAAATAGCATTCCTCATATCTTTCCAGTAGAAACAGATTTTACCTTTGTAGACTCCCAAATTCACGCTTCACAGCCCTTCTATACTAAGAATTCTAACGAATTCGTATAGAAAGAGTTCAATTCAATATTACTCGGGGCACGCTTATTTAAGAATTTAGTAAAAGGGGAAAATCTCCTTAATTTTATTCTCTTCCTTCTTGATGTATCAGAAAAAGGCCCGGTCTATCAGTTGATTCAATATATCCATTTTTCTGTTGAACTGCTTTTAGGAATCTGCCAAATTTCCATCCAGCTTCAACCATCATCAAGTAAGGTTCTCTGCCAGCAGCAAAGTCACTTGCCCATTTTGCCTGGGATTTTGTTGCACTAAATCCATACTTGTGATTATAATCTATTCTGGCCATCTCATAGCTCAAGAAATTTGGTAATTTGCCGTCAAAATCTTCTATGCCATCATTCTTATATTGAAATGAATGCCACAAACCAAGTCTGTGTCCTAATTCATGCGCTATAAAGAATGCTCTGTACTTAGGATTGACCAGTTCGGAAGCTTTTTCAAAGTCTGTCTTTGCTGTTTTCAGCAGGTCTTTCTGTAGCCACTTCTGAGCTTTTGTTACAGCCCTTCTTATCCTATATGCACTTATTTTCTTCCTTTTATCATACGCAAACTCTGAAAAGAAGAATCCACTCCATTCTCTACCATTATACTTCACAAATACTAGATTAGATTCAGATTCTGCCATACCCTTGACACACCTTTGTTCTAATCTAGCCCTCCTCATCAGCTTACGAGATTCATCTATTCTTCCTTCGAAATAAGCCTCTTCTGCTTTTTCAAACACAGTATCAAATGCTCCTTCCTTGAATTGTTTCTCGATAAGCACAATATTGCCCTTCCTATCCAGATTATCCGGCACTTGAGATTGATTCTCGCAATATACGAAATTCAAATCAATGCCTAATTCTTCTCTATAGAATTCTCTTACAATATCATATGCTTGGTCTGTATAAGGAGATAATATTTTACCTCGATTTTCTCTAGCATGAGTTTCGTCTTTTGCTCTGTTAGGCCTTACAGCATAAACAGTTATTTGGGGTAGTTTAACCGCTTGTGCCACTGTAGTTTCAGCAATCTCTTCTAAGCTAGATGCACATCCAGGTGCGACTGCATTGACTGCAGCAACAGCTGCTCCAGTTTTACCAAGGTTTGCCAGGGTTTCCAAGAATCCTCTTCTTAAGATTAGTTCAGCCATTCTTCACCTTCTTAATCAATTCACTTGCAGCAATTTCAAAGAAATGAGATTTATTACGATAAGTCTTAGATCTCAGCAAATCCTGTATCTTAAAGATAGTGTCCTCATCAATAGTGATGCTTAATTTGTGCCTCATATCCATACTATAACATACTACTAGTATTTAAATGTTTCTATTTGTTACTACTAGTAAGAGACAATATATCTAGAATAGAGATTTTCCCCTTTATTCTTTAACTTATAAGCGTGCCCCTGCGTCATACTTCTCCTTCGCTTCGCTCAGTCGACCCTACAGCTCTGAGATTTTATATCGTCAAATGCTTCCGCATTTGTCGTTAAAATCTCGAGGTAGGGGAATTGAACGACGTTAGGTAAAATAGAAAAAACAAATTATTTATTTTTAGGAAATTTAAACTTACAATACTTCTAGAAAATCAGTGTCCTTATTTCTATCAATTAACTTGTGGGCTTGTTTCATTTCTTCAGGAGTATAAAGATAAATTATCTTAAATTTTCCAGAAGTCGTTTGTTTCACATTATCATGAACTACTTCAATAATATGTACAAGCCCCCAATAAAGCCATTTACCATCGATGTTCTGAACTAAGAAATTTCGAACAGGTGGTAGTTTGTATACTCTGACTTTTGGCTTATCTTTGAATTCAAAGATTTTACCCTCAAAATCTTCAGCAGTAAATGGCTTTTGCTTATGCTTTTCATAATCTAATTCACTAGGAAATCCTTGTTCATTAGTTATTTGCAATGTATCGTTTATTTCAATAAAACTTCCCATAGTAGTAAGTTTAAATTTCTAGGTATTTAAAATTGTTTGTTTTTTCCACTCAAAATCCTTCGGATTTTGCCCTCCAGCTCTGAAAAATCTCCATTCTCAATTCGCTTCCGCTCATTGGAAGGCGATTTTTGAGGTCGGGTTACCTAACATCGTTAGTTTCAATAATTTTCAAACCCTTCGATAGTTTTTTATAGATGTATTTAATAATTCATACTATGAAAAGAATAATTATAGCAATAACAATATTGAGCTTGCTTGTTTTGGTTGGCTGTAAACCACAATCATGTGATCAATACTGCCAGGATAAAGGATTCCAAACAGGTAGATGTCTTACTTGTTCTGGATTAGTTAATGCTCAAAATCCAGCTGAATGTGATTCAGAGAATTTCTTTCATGATACTCTAGAAAGAAAGATCTGTTTGGGTAAGAATTGGCAGATTGAGGACACAGCAGCTCACGGATGTTATTGTGAATAGGGTTTGAAAATTACTTCTTCGGCTTCGCCTCAGACCTCGCATCCAGATTTTTTCAGCCCAACTCCACTTCCGTTCCGTTGCGGAAAAAATCGGGCGAGGGAAACTAACATCGTTAGGTCCAATAAAAAGAAAGGTCTTTACTTAGAATGAGCCGAAGAAAATCTAAGGAGTCTGTTTTTTTAGAAACCCTTTTACGTTCTTCTTGTTCTAATTATTAAAAAACTAGTCAACTACATAAGCCCTTAGAATTGCCTGCACCCTCTGTTCTTTAGCTAACGGTAATGTCATAGTATGCCTATATCTTTCTTTACCTAAATGATTTATAACTGTGGAGTCATATGCCAGAACTGTGAACCGGAGTTTTTTCATTTCCTCGGGAGGCAATCCCGCTTCTTGCTTTAGATCACGAATATACCACATAGGATGACCATGAACATCTCCAGACATATTAAATTTACTAAATTCAAATGCGATAACCCTGATTCTTGGATTATAATCATTAACATCCTTTTCTGTTCCATCGATAAGAATCTGATCTATATCCTTTACTGTTCCATCTCTTTGTTCGAACCTAATTTTTCTATGTGGAACAGGACCATCTACTGAAGCTACAATTCCCCTATAAGAAATGGGTGTTAAGTGTGCAAACTTCTCCACAATAACCTTTTCAGCTTCAACATCAGATAATGCCCTATAGGCTGCAGGGGTTAAGTGTGCAAACTCTTGGGCAACAAGCTCTTCAGCTTCATCAACAGATTTAACAACTTTAATTCGGGGGTCTTCTAAATTACTCATTTTTAATCCTTTATTTGGTTATTACTATTAAGTAATTATAATAATATATAAATCTTTGGGTTAATATAACATTTTCTTCGGCTCTTGCTTTTTTAAACTAATAGCTCTACGAGCTTTATTTACTGGGCCTTTCTTTTTACTCCTCCGCTTGCCTTCGGCAATGCTCGGTCGGTCTCACTCTGAACCTCGTACTCTGACCTTCACTTTCGTTACGATCGAGACTCGGTTCGAGGATCCGAGAACCTAACATCGTTATATCCAATCAGAAATCGGTGCTAATTAGTGAAAGGGGGGCAAACTAACTCTAACAATTCCCAAAAAATTTCTTGCAGAACTCTATGTATTGGAGAATAATCTCTTTATCAGTTTCAAACTCCTTGCATTTATTCAAAAAAATAAATCCTTCTCCTTTTTCTAATTCTGATGCTTTTTGAACCTTAATGTGTTTTGGAGTAACAAGTATAAAATACGCATTTTTGTAAGGATACCCCCTTTTTTTTGCATAATATGAGTTGAAATCAAAACCTTCTTCTCCTTTAGTCCTATATTTTACTTCAACATAAGTTACTTGAGAATCTTTTACCACAATAAAGTCGGGCATTTTTCTTACTTCATCTGCAACATCTCCTTTTCTTGGGAGGTATCTATCTCCAAAACCTGGAACAGTATTCTCCATTCCGAAACGAAAAACCCTATAACCCATAGCCAAGAACATTTCTTCTACAATTGCTTCTGCAAGTCGTCCTTTAATAGAAGAATCACTTATCTTTGATTTTTTCTGAGTTTCTTTATTATTTTGTTTTGATTTTTTATAACAATCTTTACATAAATCATATTCAGAATCTTTGAAATTTCCACATTTGCATTTGTCAATTAATCCATCTTCAAAATCATAATAACAGGATTTACATAAATCATATTTTCCAGATTCTTCACCGCAAGATTTACAAGTACCCATTATAAAACAAAATAATCTAATAGATATATAAATGTTCTTGAAATTTTTTTATATGTTAGTTTGCCCCTTAATTCTTTGTCTTGATGTATCACTTCGTTCTCTGAAAGACGCACCAATTTCTGACTTTGCGGACGCAATTTTCCCCCACTGCGTAGGGGAAAAGGATATAACAGCGATTTAAAGGAAAAATCGGTCGCTTACGCTAAATCGCCAAGCGATTTCCCGATTTTTACCCAAATTCAATTTCTCAGCTCTGTTCCAAGAATTTTCCAGCTCTGCTACGCGAGGGAAAATTCTTTCCACGAGGAGAAATTGAACTTCTTTAAATCGCGATGTTAGGTCAAATGGAGAAAGAAGGCTTTTTATTGAAGGACTTTGGGGTCTATTTCTTCCTAATCTTAAAGACTAAGAAAGTAGGATTTTTACAATGCCAAGTAATTTTAGCAGGATTTGGTTCAGGTTCTTTGAAACTTAATAATTCAAATCCATTTTCAAGAAATGCAGAAAAATAATCTTCAAGAGGTTTATGATAATGTTCCATCTTTATCTTACTACCCCATTTTCTAACAATTTTTCTCCTTTCAAAATAATTGCCAAATATTATTTTTTTTCCAAATATTTTTATTTTTCCAACTAAACTTCTTTCTTGAAAAAATACAGGATTTGTTATAGAAAAAACCATAATTCCTTTATTTTTTAAAATCCTATTACATTCCTTAAAAAGAGATTGCAAATCTTCCAAATGATCAAAAACCAAACTTGATGTTAAAATATCAAAGCTTGAATCCTTAAATGGAAGTTGATTACTAATGTCACAAACTTTGAAATCTACATTAGGAATTTTAAGATTTATAGCATGTTCAATCTCTTTTTTAGAATTATCTATTGCTGTTACAATAGCTCCTTTTTCTGAATAAATTTTAGCATAATCACCAAATCCACAACCTAGATCTAACAATTTTTGGTTTTTAATACTTCCAGCCAATTCAAGCATTGTTGGGAGTTCTGCATTTTGGTTCTTTTTGAACATCTTGCTCCTCATAACAATATATTCTTTTGCAAATTTATCATATTGAGACATAAGATTAAGAATTAATGAATAATATATAAATATTTAGACCCCAAAGTCCCAATGTTTTATTTCAATTGCACTTCGTGCCTTATGAACGCCTTCTTTCTCCACTTCTGCGCTTGTTCGTTTCACGAACAATGCTCGACCTTCTCATTCTGAGATTTCAGATCGTCACTCACTCTCGTTCGTGTCGTTGAAATCTCGAAGAGAAGGTGACCTAACATCGTTAGATTTAATATTACTCGGGCGATTTGTTTTATATAAATTAAGAATAATTAATTTAAGGGCGGGGCGTTTAGTTTAAATTTGTGATTCTCTCATGTATGAAATCCTTCCATCAAAATCTGTGATTCCAGTCGCACCCATTTTTTTAAGAACAGTAAGTTTTTGATCTAAAATCTCATGAGTTCTCTGAAGCATGGATAGAGTTCTTTGAAGTGCATGTTCTTGCCCATATTCTGTAACTCTATTTGTATATTTGGCTCCTGAGCCTCCAGTTAGTAATTCATACATCAACTCTCCAACAAAATCATCTGCCTTTAAAGGCCTGCCGTCTTCAAAAAACTCACCTCTTCCAAAAGGGATTAAGAATGAACTTGCATCACTATGGTATTTATGAGAGATTACTTCATCAACAGACTCTCCAAAGTAATTCCACCCACTTGCATTGATTAATGAAGTTATAATACCATAGCTAGGCATTATGATCCCCCTCTGAGTATCAAATGATGCCGCAGTACGATGTCTTACCAATTCACTAAATGGATTAATAGATTTTCTTTTAGTAGTTTCGCAAGCATAACCTAAGCTAATTACTCTAGTTGAATCATCACCTGAAGTTCTACTGATATCTGCATTAAATCCTTGGCCTACAAATCCTTGTAAATACACAAGTTCTCGTTTTTTGCGTCCCTTAACATCAGCTATAACACAAGAAATCCCTCTTTCTGGCTGGTATTTTTCATATTCATCTCCTTCGATACCATTTTTTCTTCCTACAGAATGTGCTAATTTTTCTGATAGTAGTCTTGCATATTGATTTACTCTCTCATCCAATGCAGCTTCGTCAGCAAAAGCTTCGACAATAGGTGCAGCTTTTACAGCTAAAGCTCTAATACTTTCAGAAACATATTGATGAACTCTTTCTCTTAGCCCCACTATTTCAGGAGCAGTTACAGAAACTTCAGAAGCTTTTCTTAATGTTTCTAATTGTCTTTCAAGCTGTGCAGTTGTCATACTAAACTAATGGTATATAACTAGTATTTAAATCTTTCGTTTATTCACCACTATATAGTAACTATAATAAACGCCCCGCCTTAATGTTTTAACAAATCGCCCTCCGTCATACTCAAAACCTTTCAGGTTTTGCCTTGCATGAGTGAGTTTTGAGATCGTCAGCTCACTTCCGTTCGCTGTCGTTCAAAACTCCTCGCAAGGAAATCTAACATCGTTAGTTACAATTAAATTTAAGTTTCTAATAAGATAGGGAATTCTCTTAAAAGAAGGGGCAAGAAATTTGTAAATTATATTTTGGATATATCTATTCTTATTTTATCCAAAGTGTTCTGAGATAACTCTATCCCCATATCTTCATAACCATCAAATGATTTTTTACATTCTTTGTCTTTTGGAAAAAATTTCTCCTTCAATTCGCAAATTGATTTAAATTCCTCTTTTGTTTTTTTCATTTTTTCCCCTCCGTTCTAAAATAATTATCAAAAAATTGATGATTCAGTTCTGGCTTAAAGTAATGTTTCCTACTTATCCAAATAAAACCATCTCCCTTTGAAATGACTGCAACGTCTATCGGTCCACCTACAGTCTCCTGTGCCATGGTAACTCTTCTCTTAAAAGATGTTAAATTGACTAGGGACTCAGCCATTGCCGCTAATTCATCTTTAGGTAATATACCGACAACACTAAGTACTTGATTAACGTGATTATCTCTAGTAAAATTGGTCATCTCTTTTTT
>JAHWIB010000056.1 GCA_019322815.1 Candidatus Woesearchaeota archaeon
CTTAAGGATATACTCGCAACAATTAATTGAACATGCAATACTTGCATAATAATATCCTTTCTGATAACATAAAAAAGATTGTTCTGCAAAATCCCCTATTAAAGTGTACAAAGGATACCAATCTTGAGGTTCTTCGTACCAATCCGTTATGATGATGTGAGGTTCAGGATATTGGATAAATCCTACTTCAACAGGCTCTATTTGTTTTGGTAAAAAAGTTCCATCATCATGCTCAAAAAAAGTACTGGTTATATTGTCATACTTCTGTTCTATTAATTCATCTAACTCTTTATCTCTCAACTTTAAACTTAAATAAATTTTTTTAATTAAATCTTCAAATACTTCTTCAAAATCAAAACCAGAATTATTTCTCTTATATGAATAAGCTTTGTTTAACATCTCAAATAATAAATCATCACTAATTTTAAGACCAAAAAGATAATCTAGTATAGCAATTAATTCAAAAAATTGTGCCTGTGTTGCATAATGACCATATCCCTTGAATGGACTATGTAAAAAATTATTTCTTTGTACTTGAACAAAGTCAAGAGTTTCTTTAACTCTTAATAATTGTTTTTCGTTAAGTTTTTTATTCTTTAATTTATTCAAAAGCTGGCTCTTAGCATACTCAAAATTTCTTTTGCTTTTTCCTTCCAAATAAATAGATAGATAATCTTCCCAATTCTCTTTTAGTAAACATAATTTGACTAATAATTCGAAAAAAGGGCCAAATAAGGAATAATGAACTTGAGTATCTGCAAGGTTCGGAAAATCTGTATTTAAAATTAGTTCAAGAAATTTTTCTAAGGTTAATCTTCTCTCCTTAAAGAATTGGCCTTTTTGTTTAGTATTAAATTTTTTTAGTTTTGTTAAATCTTTATAATTCTCTTGAGCCTCACTTGTAATCTCAGGAAAAGAGAGGAAACTTTCCACTTCCATTCTAAATCTCCCATCCTATTTTCTTAAGATTTAATTTAATCTCTTTCTCCAGTTTATCACTTTCCTTGAATTGTTCTTTTAGTTCTTTTGTCATCTTATCCATTTTTTCTTCAAATGGCACACCATCATCCTCTTCTTCAGGAACTCCAACATATCTTCCAGGAGTTAAAATAAAATTATGTTTTTCAATCTCCTCTAATTTTGCACCCTTACAAAATCCTGCAACATCTTCATATTTTCCAGCACCCTTTTCTCCTCTCCATGCATGATAAACATCAACAATTTTATTAATCTCTTCTTGGGTTAACTGCCTATGCCTTCTGTCGATCATCTCCCCCATATTTCTTGCATCAATAAATAAAACCTCATTATTCCTTTTTCTTTTTCCATGATCTGTTTTATCTCTTGTAACAAACCATAAACATGCAGGGATAGCAGTATTGTAAAATAGTTGTCCTGGGAGAGCAACCATACAATCCACTAAATCTGCTTTCAAAAGATTCTTTCTTATCTCACCTTCTCCAGAAGTATTTGATGACATAGAACCATTAGCTAAAACAAAACCTGCAATTCCATGAGGCGTAAGATGATGGACAAAATTTTGAACCCAGGCAAAATTAGCATTTCCTTTTGGAGGCACACCATACTTCCATCTTACATCTTCTCTTAACAACTCTCCCCCCCAATCACTCATATTAAAAGGAGGATTTGCTAAAATAAAATCAGACCTTAAATCCTTGTGTTGATCATCGTGAAAACTATCTCCTAATCTAACATCATTATCAATCCCTCTAATTGCTAAATTCATTTTACATAATTTCCATGTTGTATGATTTAGCTCTTGACCATAAACAAAAATATCTCCCTTTCTCCCACCATGACTTTCTACAAATTTTTCAGATTGAATGAACATGCCACCACTTCCACAGCAAGGATCAAACACCCTTCCTTCATAAGGCTCAATCATTCTAACAAGTAATTGAACAATGCACGCAGGAGTATAAAACTCTCCACCTTTTTTACCTTCAGCACTTGCAAACTGCCCTAAAAAATATTCATACACTTTTCCTAAAACATCTTTTCTCCTACTTTCCCTATCTCCCAAACCAATTGTTCCAATTAAATCTATCAACTCGCCAAGCCTTCTTTTATCTAAACTTGCTTTTGAATAATCCTTAGGTAAAACTCCCTTAAGAGAATCATTGTCTTTTTCCAAAACATCCATTGCCTCATCAATTATTTTTCCAATCTCAGGGCTCTTTGCATTTTCTTCTATTCTCTTCCATCTAGCCTTTTCAGGAACCCAGAAAACATTATCTTTAGTATAGGCCTCTTTTTCCTCTTTAATATAATATCTTTCAGTTGGCTCTTTAACATACCATTCGCTTTTAGGATTAGATGCCTCTTTCTCTAATTCCTTCTGATGCTCTTCAAAAGCATCTGAAATATATTTCAAAAAAATAATCCCCAATACAACATGCTTATATTCGGCAGCATCAAGATTGCCTCTAAGCTTATCAGCTGCCTGCCACATCTTCTGTTCAAAACCTAAATTTGCTCCATTATTCTTCTTTGTCATATTGATTCGCTCCTTTCTGGCTTTTTATCCTTTTTCATAACTTTGGGCTTATCTTTCTCATCCAGAGTTAATAATGAATCTCTAAATGGAATATATTTTAATTTTTTCGTGTTTCTCTCTTCCAAGATTTCTTTAATCAATTCTTTAGCTGTCTGAACATCCTTTTCATTATAAGCATAAGGCCCAAATATTCCCTTAAAACTGTCATCAAATTGAGGCTTATTAAGAAAATCAAATTGTTTTTTAATTGAGGTTTTGACTTTCTCTGCATCTCCTTTTTGTAAATGCTTTTTTAATTTCTCAATATTGCAAGGCATTAATGCAACAACATCTCTAATATCTGATAACCTTCCACTATGAAGTTTCATAGCAATAAGTAATTCTCTTTCTGGAGTTAAAAATTCTGAATTACTTAATTTTCTTTTTACAGAATGTTTTTTAATATAATCTATTCCCCATGTACCCTCTGTTGTTCTGCAAACTAAACCATTAATCAATAAATCAATATCCACAGGAAGATTCTTCATCTTTTTCCTAAATCTCTTAAAATTCTCTCCATAAAGCAAAGCTATCTCTTTTTCATAATGCAAAAAATAACCTTCTTTTTCCAAAGCCTTTTCAAATTTTTTTAAGTCATCTTCACTTACTACAATATCTAAATCAATAGAAAACCTTTTCTTATAGGTTGAAATTGCATAACCACCAACAACTACAAAATCTAATTTTTTGTCAAGAAACAAGTTTATTATTCTCATAACTTCTTGTTCTCTTTCAAGCAATCCAACCCTTGAATCTGTTTTAGACATTTGTAACAACCTCTGCATATCTTGCATTTAATTCTAACTTATAAATTCTGTCTAATTGCTCTAAAATATTTTCTAAATGCAATTCTTTTCCCCATTCTACTAATTCTCTTAAAGGCATAACCGGCAATCCATCTTTTTTCTTTATTTCAAAATCCTTATTTTCTATAATCCAAACTAAAGGCCTCTTATTAACAGCTTTTCCTTCTGTATAAGAAATTCCTTCTTTTCTCAAAGCAGTTTTTAATTTATCTGCATCTCTCTTATCAACTTCTAAAAAATAAATTCTATCATAAAAATCTCCAGTTACAAAACTTCCTTTAGTCCAAATAGTCGCGGCAGTCCCTCTTACAAACCTGACCTTTAATTTTAAAGTTTTAACTAATCTCCAAAATTTCTCGTCCTTATCAATAACAGAAACAGCATTATCTAACTCCCTAAACTTCTTATAAATCAAATTTTTATTTATTTTAATAATATTTTTGTTGCCTTTTCTAACTAAACTAATTACTCCATATCTCTCTAATTCAGAAATCCACCTATAAACTGCAGAATAAGCAAATCCTATTTTAGAGGCCAAGCTATAAATGCTTTCTCCATCTTTAGCATTTTTTACTATGTTCATTGTTATTTCATTCACTATTACCATTATCTTTCTAAAGATAATGAATTTAAATATCTTTCTATGCTGAAAATTAGTCTATTCTCCATAATATTCCATTTCCGTATCCTTTTCGTATTTCCTATTTTATATAAATATTTTTGATTTCTTAGATATGGAAAGAATACAGGAGTTATATGGATTTTTAGTATCAAGCATGAGGCGATTGAATGTTCTCAAGGCACTCAAAAACAAACCTCTTAGACCTTTTGAAATATCAAAAAAAATCAAATACAAAGCCCCAAATGTATCAAAAACTCTTTTTCAGCTAGAAAAACATAATTTAGTTGAATGTATAACTCCTGATAAAAGTTCATGGAGAGTTTATGCTATTACAGATTTAGGAAAACAAGTTCTAAAATTATTAAAAAATATTAATTGCTCAAATTCACTGAGCGCGCCCCTGCGGGGCAAAATTTACCCGGCCGTCCCTGTTCGAATCAGCAAGATTCCAGTACCAGGCGTACAGGCCGAGACCCCTGTCACGATACAGCGCACGTAATCCAATATTATCCCCACTCGGCATATAAAGAGTTCTATCACCATTACCTATCTCACTAACTGCTGGCAATCCTCTATCTAAACCATATTCAAACTTATGATTCTCTCCTGTTCTACTCAAAATTTCATGAGGATAAACCAAAGTAACTCCTGGAACTATAACTGGTTTAACTCCATAATTCATATTTTGATCAGGAACTCCTCCCGCATTAACTATAACTAATCTTTTTTCTAAATCATCCTGGCTTAAACCTAAATCACTTCTATGTTGAATAATACCCTCTTTCAACGCTTCTGATTCTTTTTGATTCTCGCCATTAGTATCATAAAGCAACAAAGCTAAATCTTCCCAATATCTGCTCGGATCAGGAAGCTTTCCTTCTTTCAATAATGATTCATCTTGCATAGGAGTTATTGGATAAAATCCTTGACTCTGCAAACTAGGATTCCCAGCAATTGTAGAAACCAAAGCCATTCTTTTAATAGCATACATATTCTCTACTTCTCCAGAACTTCCAGTTGGAATCTCAGCTCTTGTTCCACTAAATCTTTCATTAATCTTTGAAATTAATTCCTGAAAATAATCTCCATGAGGCCCATCATAACTCATAATAAAACTTTCAGCAGGTAAATCAGGAAAACCTGTATTTTGAACAGGAGTTGGAGGTTGTGCTATTGGTCTAGTAACAGATCTTTCATCAGGAACTTCTTTATTTTTCCATCTTTCAGCTGTTTGTAAAAATCTCTTGTTTACCATTTTATTTAACTGATTTTTGCAGTTCCCCCATTGTAATTTGTTGAATATCTCTTTCACACGTTAAAGGCAAAATAGCAACATTCTCTCTATTTCCAAAACTCTGTCTTAATTTACCCACATAACTATTATTTTCTGTATAAAGCAAATGAACTCTGTGAGTTTGAGGAATCCCTAAAACAGCATTAACAAACCTATCCAGATTTCTTATATCCATATCAGAAATAATACTAATATCATATTCTCCTTCACTTTCTCTTAAAACTCCTTCTAAAAATCTTGGATTAAATGTTGTCCCGCCATCACTTGAGTATCTTCTTAATTCTCTATGAACAGCTTCTCTGTCTTTTGTTGGATTTGTTAAATGATCATTACTTCCAAAACTATAAACAGCAACTCTTGAGCCATTTAATAAGTAAGCATTTGAGATTGCAGTTGCACCGACAATATGCTGATAAATTCTTCTTGAGGGCGCAATTACTTCATTCCCTGTTGGCATAAACATACTTGGAGAATTATCAATAACTAAAAAACTATCTGGAACAGATTCATTATCTCCATAAACTTCTCCTTCTTTCTTAACCCATTTTTTTGTGATTCCAGGAAGTATTCCTGGAGTACTAAAAGCATCTACTTCTGTAATTGGATCTCCAACTTCAAAACTTGTGTGACTATAAGGATATAAAGTTCCATTTTTATGCATTGGTTTTTTTCTGATTGGAATTGCATGTTTCTCAGCTAAAGCAGTATAAAAATTGTCTGCAAGTTGGGTTATTCCTCTGCCCGAACCTGCTCTCTTTCCCATGGCATGCGTTGGTTGTCCTTGCTGTCCTGAACTTTCCTGCTCTTCTCCTTCGTTTAAAACTTGCCTAACTACTTCTTCATATTCTTGAGGATTTGAACATTCTTGGGCAAATTGCTTTAATCCTTCTCTTACCTGATTATCAGTAAATCCTTCTAATCCATTGCCACTTCCCTGACAAGGTTTTCCCTGACCATCTCCCTTTCCTTGACTCTGTCCCTCTCCTTGGCCGTCTTGACCTTCTCCTTGTTTATTATCCTGTTGAGGTGGTTGATAATCTTTTAGAACTTGTGCAAATCTTCTAAAATTATCTGTTTCCCTAGCCTTACTTGTATAATCAATATCCTTTAGTTTTTCAATCAAACTTCTTTCCTCATCACTAGGCCTTATTCCCAAAGCACCTTTAACTTTCTCGGTTAGACTTCTTTCTTTTGGTTCAACACCTAAATCCTGTCCTGAAACTTCTTGATACAACCCATACATCAATCTTCCAAAAGAATCTCCTTCAGGCAACCCATAAGCCTTCCTCATCTTTGCAGTTGCAGGGTGTTTTCTTTCATTAAGCATATAAATATTTGTCTGAGCTTCTGTAAAAGCACTTCTAAGTTCACTTACCTTATGCCCATCAGCAATTCCTTGAGCAGATTTTTGCAGTCTTAAAACATTCAAAACACTTCCAGGAAATTTCATAAAATGAGTTAATTCATGTGTTAAAACTTCATTTAAAGATTCTTCAGGAGGAATTCCATGTTCTTCAAATCCCTTAATAAAAGGTTCGCTCACAGTTACTTCTAAATTCTTAATGTCCATTGAACCATTTGATTCATCTTCAACTAACTTTGGATGTGGCAAT
>JAHWIB010000057.1 GCA_019322815.1 Candidatus Woesearchaeota archaeon
ATAATCTCTTTTGTTAAAGTTAATCCTTCCCAAGAATCTTCTGCTTCTTTTTCATCTCCTCCTCCAACTAATTCTAATGAAGTTACTGGATCTTTTCCTTCTATAGTGCTTAGATCTCTGCTTAAGCTTTCATATTCATCAGAAGCATTTAGATAATCAATTGTTACAATATTTGCTTTTATACTTTTCTGCAAAACAAAATCCAGATCTAATTCTCTTGTATCTCCAAGATTTGTGATGTTACAATAAGCATAAGAAGTTCCTCCAATAACTCTATATTCTGATTTATCACATTCTATCTTATAGTTTTTATCTTCAACCAATCTATCAGCTGCAGAAACAAAACTAGTTAAAAGGACGAATGCAAAAATCCAGATTAATAATTTTTTATTCATTTACAATCTATAACTTTAAGTTTTAATGATGGAACATAATAATGGCCATCACAATGCACATCTAATGTATAATTATTTTCTTCATTGAAAGTATGGTTCTTATTCCATACATCACTTTGATTTGAAGCTATATCTTTTTTTAATACAATATCATATCCTGTTCTTACTTCAAAAAAACATTCAGAGTTTTTTGTGATGTTTGCAAGCAATTCAACTTTATCTTTAGTACACATCTTTGTTGTATTAGCAAAAAATTGTGGTTGAGGTGGTGTTCCAAAACCTTTAAGGAAAAATCCATCATTAGCTGCTAAACTAATTAAAACTAATGCTCCAACAATAATCAATATCTTTTTATCCAATTTTAATACCTTCTCCTATCTGTATTTCAGCTGTATAACCTTCAGCTTCTCCAATAATAAAATCTGAACTTATTTCTTCAAAATCAATTATTTCTACTGGTTCAGTTATTGAATATGCAAAAGCACAGGAGATTACCATGATTCCAATCAATATTCCTATCAATATCTTATTTACCATGCCCATCCACTTTCCTCTTCTTTTTCTTCTTTTTTCTGTATCTTTTTATCTAAAGCTATAGATGAAATAACATATCTATTTTTATATAATATTCCTGCTGCTAAGATTATTGAAGTAAATATCAAAAATCCAACTGCTGCAGATTGGGGATATATTGTTTCACCTAGATCATTTATTACTGATTTTGTTGCTTCTATAACCCAATTAGTTGTTTTTTTGATTGGATTGCCTGCAGGATAACCGCTTTCATTTAATCTTCCTGTTTCTGGATCAACAGTTGCAGGAGGTATAGGTGCTCCTCCTCCTGCACCTCCTGAATCAGGAGTTCCATATGCAGAAGAGTTTGTCCAAAATCTATAAGTTATAGGGAAGACTTGTGACATTGAATCATTTACAAAAAAAGTTAATTGGTTCCATTGCTCATCTTCAAATGTAATTGATAAGTTGCTTGCATTACAAGGGAAGGTTGTGTTTGTTGATTCATTGTTTGTATCATCATTTAAAAGATAATAACAGTCCAGCCATCCAAAATCTTCTTGAGAGTCGTAAACAAAGTTTGATTCAAACAATGTTGAAGTAAAAGATTGATTGTCTGTGGATAAATTAAAGCTGGATAGGTTCTGAGGACCGATGAAGCCCATCCAGCTCCAATCATAATTACCTGTTCCTTCTGATGCATTTTCTCCAGATACAGAAGGTGAGTTTCCTGTCAAGTTAATATCAGATCCATCATCTCCTAACAATGAGATAGATCCTAAACTAAAACGTGCATTATATTCGTCAGATGACATATTAATAGCTGAGACTGAAGGTATAAATATTAAGATTGACATTGTAATCCATATTAAGTGTATCATTTTCATCCTGATGTAGGGTCTCCGTAAAATTTCATATGTGTTGATCTAGTTCCATTATATAGATCAGCTATTTCATCTGCTGATAAGACTCTGTCATAGATTCTTACTTCATCTATTGTTCCTTGATACCATCTTTGATCAGCTTGACCACCAATAAATAAAGTAGAGTCCATATCTAAACTTCCACTTTCTGTTGTTGCATCTTCTGCACTTATCAATTGTCCATTTTCATAAATTCTTATTCCAGTAATACTTTCTCTTTCTGCAACACCACATATAAAATTCCAATCCCCTTCATTATTAAAATAATTTCCCCAAGCTGATGCACTTACTCCATCTGTTGAATCTCTAATCCCAAATACATATCTATTTTCTGTTGTGTAACCTAATCCCCAATATACTAATCCAGATTCTTTATGAATTATCCTATGAGTTGTTGTTGCAGTAAAATTTGTTTTAACCCATACACACATTGAAAGATTTCCTGTACCTAAATCATAAATATCATTATCGCCAATAGAAATATAATCTCCATTACCATCAAAATAATATGCTTCATTAAATCTTCCTTCGTTTGTAACTAAAGCATTATTTACAGTTCCATCATTACCTTCTCCAGAATCATCTTTAGCATTTCCATCAAGATGCCATAATCCAACTAATCCTTCATCAGTTACTCCATCAGTTTCATTCACTGTTCCTGCAGTTGGATCTCCATAGAATTTAACATGTCTGGAAGTTGTTCCATTATATAAGTCTGCTATCTCGTCTGCTGATAAAGTTCTGTTATAGATACGGACCTCATCTATTAAACCATTCCAATCATTAGTAGTAACATAAGTTCCAATATTAATAGAACCATGACTTTCTAAATGTCCGTTCATAGTACCGTTAGCTACAAGAATTCCATTTTCATATAATAATAATTCAGATGTTTCATTATTATAACTGAACATAACATGATACCATTCTCCTACATTATAACTATTAGGACTGATTATATCAGCTTGATTAGAACCCGTTTCATTTACAGTACTAATTTTAAAAAGTCCTCCCTGAACTCTTATCATCCAAGGATCATTATCTGCTCCAGATCTGTCTGATAAAAAAGCTCTATTTGGAGTTCCTGTTTCTATAACCTTTGCCCAACCTCCTGCGGTTATACTATTTATTGAATAATCAAAAAACATATTACCAATAGTAATTGAATCTCCATTACCATCAAAATAATATGCTTCATTAAATCTTCCTTCGTTTGTAACTAAAGCATTATTTACAGTTCCATCATTACCTTCTCCTGAATCATCTTTAGCATTTCCATCAAGATGCCATAATCCAACTAATCCTTCTCCTGCTACTCCTTCTGTTATATCTACTAATCCTTCAGTTGGATCTCCATAGAATTTAACATGTCTGGAAGTTGTTCCATTATATAGATCAGAAATTTCTGCTGCTGATAAGCTTCTGTTATAGATACGAACATCATCGATTATTCCGTTGAAATAATTTGTATTAGATAGTGTAGCATCTCTTCCTATCCATATTTGATCATATATAGAACCTATTTGTGCATCTCCAGAACCAGATATATTAATTCCATCAATATATATGTTTATAACATTATCAATTTTAACTGCTGCCACATGATGCCATCCGCTAGGAAAAGCAGAACCATAAACAACAGAAATGGTATTAGATGATCCATCTCTTAAAAATAATTGTAATTGATTAGGTGAAGCATCAACATTAGATAAGATTCTAAATAAAAGGATAGGAACAGCAGAATCTGATTTACCTTGGCTAAATATAGTTTGTCTACTACCATAATTTATTGCTGGATTTATCCATGTAGAAATAGTAAAATTTCCATCAGTATCAACAACTTCTAAACTTCCTAAATCAATATAATCTCCATCACCATCAAAATAATAAGCATCATTGAATCTTCCTTGATTTGTAATAACTGCATTATTTACAGTTCCATTAGCTGCAATTCCAGATCTATCTGTAGCATCGCCATCAAATTCCCACCAAGCGATCAGATCAGGTGATCCCAGATCATTCAAGAACTGTGCAGTTACATAACTAGCAAAAACACTAATCAAAACTAATCCAAAAAATAAAATTAATTTAGTTTTTTTCATATTTAACATACAGTTATTGAATCATTTACTAATACAAAAGCTGTTCCATTACAAAAGCATAATCCTGGCCTTGTATCATTATAGATTATTGTTCCAACCATCTCTGCATCACAAGGTATATCCCCCCTTGTGCTGCTGTCTTCTAATGTCAATATATCTGAGATAGAAATATTTGTTGTTATATTTAATCCAAGATCATTTCCTCCTATCTCAACATTATCTAACATAGATACATTAGAGAATAAAGTTGTATTTGCTCCTTCCATCAAGAAAGTTGTTCCATTCCACCACATATCATATCTTAGATTTGCCTGTCTTTCATCACCTAAAGATAAGTCCTCTCTTACATTGAAGTTTCTTTTTGCAGTTATATTATCAGTTCCTGAGTCTAAAATAAAAGCTGAATCATTATCATGAGCTAAAGATCCCCATTTTGTTGTTGATTGTTCTCCTGATTGAAGGAAGATAGTTGGATTATCTTGAACTGGATGTGCAAAGTCAAAATTAACATCTGCTCTTTTAGATATTATAAGATTACTGCTATCATCTCCAAGACCCATAATAATACTATCAGGTGTCTGAGCAGTATCATATTGTAAATAAAAATCTGTTCCTGCTCCTGAACCCATAACTAAATTTTGATCATCCATTATCTGTATATAATCATAATGATAAGAAGGAGAATCAAAAAAAGCATTTCCATCAACTTCTAATTTACCTTGTACATATAGATCATCATCTGCTGTTAAAGTATGCCCATCAGTTGCTGCTCCATTACCAATAACAACAGGATTTGCATTTCCTATTATATTTGATGTTGAGATATTTCCTGATACAATTACAGTATCTGCTGAGATATTTCCTGGAGTTGTTATATTTCCATTATCATATAAATCTCCTGTTGTTGCATTGATATAGACCAATTGATTAAGTCCTAAACTATCCCAAAATTGATAAAAATAATTTGCTTGGAAAGTAACGTTTTCAGTAGTAAGAAGTTGAATATTATCTTTTAAAGATTGGAGTTGTACATAACTGTTTGTACTTTTAATCTCAAAATTATCTCCAGCAAAGAATTGCACATTATCAGATGGAGTTATCAATGTAGTAAGTCCATTTTGCCAAATTGTCATATTAGCTTCACTATTATAAGTATTGTTAAAAACAACAAATTGATTATTAGCATCTGTTTCATGGAAAATATTTCCACCTACATTAAGATCATCTGATAAAGTACCAAATGCTGCTGAGATATTTCCTTCTAATAAAGTTAGATTTCCTTGTGAAAATTCAACATCTCCCCAAACTGTTAATGTGGTGTTTGGCTCTTCAAGACCAATACTAACATTATTTCCAGCATTAAAGAAAGTAGGAGAAGAAATATCTGTACTTAGATTAATATCCATATTTCCTGCTGAATCCATAACAGTAAATATTCCATCTCCAGAAACGTCTGTTCTTGCCTGTATTATATCATTACCATTTCCTCTTTCTACTAAAAAAGAAGTTGATCCGCTGCTAGCTGCATCAGTAAATACAACAAGTCCTTTTTCTACATTTAAATTTCCAGAAGTAATATTCAAACCATACACAGATTCATTTACATCTCCTACAGGAGAAACAAATTCGATCCTTGTATCTGAACCAAAATCTAAGTCAGTATCATTTACTGCAATATCAATATAATAATGATTATTATGCGCTAGATTTAAAGAAACATTATCTCCTAACATAACATGAAAGCTTCCATCAACTATTGCTCCCTGATAATCTGTTGTTGAATTGTAGATAAGATTAGCTGCATCCATATCTGAACTATCATTCCAAATTGTAACAATCAAATCACAATTTTCACATTTCATATTATTTGTTGTTACTCTTCCTTCTAAAGACAATCTATCATCAAGAGAGCTTACGCTAGTGGATGTTAAAACAATTGAGAAAATCACCAAAATTGCAAACAATGAAGTTTGCCTCATGAACTTAGATATATCTAAATCTGGCTTTTTTCTCATTTTGTTTTACCTCCTAGAATTTGATTATTTGATGAATATGAAAGAGAAGTCAAACTATCTAAATCTAATAAAATTGTAGTTGTAATCTTTTTTAGTTGTAATCTCATTAAGGTCCTCTAATTAATCCTTAATTTAAAAAAAAGGGAAAAAAAATTTTATTTCTTTTTCTTGTGGAAAAACAACAGATAAACAAACAGTCCTACTACTATCAAAGCGAACATATTGTTTGAACTTGTCAGTCCACCTTCTTCTCCGAAAAAAGATAGGCTTGTCAGATCTACTTCGCCAGTCTGTGTTTCTAGACTAGTGTATCCAGCGTCTTTCAATTCCTGAGCTTTCAAATATGGAGACATCTTTCTGTCTTTAACCTGGAATTCATAAAATACTGGGTTAGCTGTATTTCCAGAATAATTTACAGATATGTTCAATCCATCATATCCTGCTACAGTATATCTATAGACACCTTCTGTTAGATCAGTTGTGTTCCATGTTCCTACACAAGCGTTTGTTGTCTCGTTAACAGGTATTATCCATGTAGCTACGTTTCCTGGTTTCTTTGCACCTTCAAAATAATATACACA
>JAHWIB010000058.1 GCA_019322815.1 Candidatus Woesearchaeota archaeon
GAATCTATAAATTCTCCGATTAGAATGTATGCTGGGTGGGTCATACTAATTGGAGAATATATGAATATTTGGATTATCCTTTTTTCTTTTTTTTACACTTGTGTTTTTATGAATTCAAAAAGGCTCGCAGAGTATCAATTTATTAAATCAGATAAAAAATTATGCAGGGAAACTTTTAGTTTTTATAATCAAAATAAATTTTTGTTACTTTTCTCAGCGTATTTATCTTTGACTATGTTTAGTCTGATAATGTTTTTTTCAGAAATTAATCTACTGATCATTATTCTTTCAATATTAATATTTATTCAGTTAATATGGTATAATAATCTTGCTTTGAAAGGAAATGTTTATGTTCAAAAACCAGTTTATGCTTTTAAAATTCCTTCATTTACTATATATTCTTTATTTACATTTGGATTATTTTTGGTTGTGTTAATATTTATCTAGAAAGATTCCTTAATTTTCCAAATCTGTATATTTTATCAGCAACAATATAACATTCAAAATTTCTTAAATCTTGCTTTAAGAAGGGAGATAATGTTTTTTCTTTTGTTATGTCTGTTCCTTCTGTCACTAAGTTAAATGAAGGCTGTACAATTAATGTTTTACTTTTGTATTTTCCTTTTAGGAAACACTTAAATGTTTCTGTTCTTGTTTGTTCTCTTAATCCAATTGCAGGATGTTCATGCCCGATTATTATTGTTTTTACTTGTTTGGGTATTTTTATTATTTTATGACCATGTGTTATTAAGATATCATCAATAATTATTTGATCTGCTATTTCTATATTTCTTTTTTTTGCAATCGGCCCTAGAATCTTATCATGATTTCCTTTTATTAGAAATAAGTTTTTGCAATGTTTGCTTAAAAAATCAATTAATCTTAATGCATATCTCCATTCTTGCTCTGAAATTGTCCCTAATTCATGTTTTATATCTCCATTTATTATAATTGTGTTTGGCTTTACTTCTTTTAGAATCTTTTCCATTCTTTGTATTAGATCTTTGAAATGTAATCTTGGAACTAATAATCCTTGTTTGTTTAATGATTCTTCAAAACCAATATGAGAATCCGCTATGATCAAAGTTTTTGATTTAGTTAAATAAAGTGCTAGATCAACTATTTTTATTTTTTTATTTATATTCATTTTTTCTTCAAACTTATTTTTGCCAAAACATTCTGATGCATCCTTTTTAGGAATTCTATTCTGTCTTCCATTTTTAATATATCTGTATATCCCTGAACTACAAGATTAAATGCAAAAGGACTTGGCATATCTGTATGGATTTCTTCTAATTTAATTGTTTTGTTTTCAATTCCTTTTATTATTTTTTTAGTGCTTTCTATGTCCATTAAGTCTTCGAGTACTTCTCTTCTTGCTTCTTTTAATATTGAAAAGTTTTCATCTATTCTTTTCAAAGCAGACATCAAAATCATCGAGCCGACCTGCTGTCTTCCTACTCTTTTTTGCTTTCCTTTGTAGTTTCTTAAAATCATCAATGCTCTTGTTGCGCAGTGCCTGAATCTTCTTTTCATCACTTCTGTCCTTTCAATTGCAAATTCCATCACTTTTCTTAGTTCATCTGATTTTATTCTTTTGAAAGCTTTCATCAAATCAAATTTTTTATCTGATCTTACATAGAATCCATTGTCATTTATCCCTATTTCAACATCTTTATGGTCTGTTCTTGATACTGCAAATGCAACTGCTCTGCTTAAGCAGTCATTTACTCTTCTTCCGAATAATGTATGAAAAACAATTATATTTCCTCTGATATCTTTTGTATGCTCTATAATTATTCTTGTGTTTGATGGAATCTGTGAAAAATTAAACTGCTCATAAAAATATTGGTATATTGCTTCTGCTGCATTTTTATCAATGTATAGATAATCTAGTATAAAATCTATGATTTCTTTTTTTGATTTTTTTGCGCAGAATTTCTCATTCATCAACTTTCTGAAGTTTCCGATCTCATTTGCCAGATCAAAGGATAGAGGCAACATTTCAGAGAACCATCTTGGAACAGTTGGAGGCCTTTGGGTGGAGGCAGTTACCTGAACAACCATCCCTCTTGAATATTTGAAAGTATAAGTATCTCCTCCTAATACAAAGACATCTCCTGGCTTTAGTTTCTCAACAAAAGATTCATCTAAATGGCCTATAGTTTGTGTTCCTATTTTGACTGTTATGAAAGATTCATCTGGAATTGTTCCAATATTTGTCATGTAGATAACTCTGCCTAGTTTCCCTTTTCTTCCAATCATTCCTGTTTCTTCATCATACCAAATCCTTGCATATATATGCCTGTCTTCCAGACTGATGTATTTTCCTGCTAAATAATCTATTATCTGCTGAAAATCTTTTCTTGGCAGATCTTTATAACAATAGCTCTGTTTTACTAATTCATATAATTCTTCATATTTAATTTTTGATTCTAATGCAATCCCTATTATCTGCTGAGCTAGAACATCTAATGCGTTTGTTGGGATATGTATCTTGTCTATCTTCTTTTCAATTGCTGATTTTAATAAGACAGCACATTCTATTAAATCGTCACGGTCCATAACTAATAATCTGCCTTTTGCTTTTTCATGCAGCTGATGGCCTGATCTTCCTATTCTTTGCAATGCTCTTGCTACTGATTTTGGCGAAGATAATAATATAACTAAGTCAATATAACCTATATCAATCCCCAGTTCTAAAGAAGTTGAGCAGACAACACATTTCAGTTTTCCTTGTCTCAATTTCTCTTCTACATTTACTCTGTGTTCTTTAGATAATGAGCCATGATGGGCTGCAATATTTTCTGTATAATTTTTTGGAAATTTATTTTTTAGATGGTCAACTACTCTTTCTGTTGCAGCTCTTGTATTTGTAAAGATTAAAGTTGTTTTATGGGATTGGATTAAACTGTCTATTAAATTGTATAATGCTTCATGCGTCTGTTCTGGTGTTGTATCAATCAAATCTTTTAATGGTGATAAAACTTTTAGGTCTAATTGTTTAATAAACTGAACATCAATTATTTTACAGGGTCTTGGCTTTTCATTTTTATAACCAACCAAGAACTTTGCGATATCTTCAATTGGAGCGACTGTTGCAGATAATCCAATTCTTGTCATATAAGAAGCCATCCTGTCCAGTCTTTCTATACTTAGAGATAGATGTACTCCTCTTTTTGAATCAGCTAATGCATGTATCTCATCTATAATCATCCATTGAACATCTTTTAAATGTTCTATAAATTTTATACTTGAAAGAATGATTGCCAAAGATTCTGGTGTTGTAATTAAGATATGAGGAGGATTTTTCAGCATCTTTTGCTTTTCTGCTGGTGTTGTGTCTCCTGTCCTGACTGCAACTCTTATTCCTAATTGTTTATTTGCAATTTCTTCTATTTGTTTTAATGGTTCTACTAAATTTTTCTCAATATCATTGTTTAATGCTTTTAATGGAGAAACATAAATACAATATATCCTATCTTCCAATATTCCTTTTTCAGCACTATCTACTAATTCATTTAAAATAGATAAGAATCCTGTTAATGTCTTGGTTGCTCCTGTTGGTGCACTTACTAAGATATTCTCTCTTTGATGAATTGGAACAACTCCATATAATTGTGGCAGAGAGAAGGATTTAAATCTACTGAAAAACCACTTCTTTACAGTTGGATTCAAGATTTTCTCAACTTGCTGCTGAGTGTTTGGTTTTTTTAGTGTTTCAATTGTCATTTTGTTTTGTTTTCTTTATTTTCAATATTGAAAATAAATAATGAACTTTAATTTGGATTATAGAATATAATGGCTATTTAAAAAAGTTAGGGTTAAATTATTTCTTTTTTGATTTTTTCTGTGCAATAAAGAAATAAGCTAATACACTACCTAAGATTATCATAAAAATAAATACAATAAATATAATCAAGCCTATATTTCCTTTCTTGGATTTAATTTCTATAAATTCATTAGGATCTTTTACTGTTAATTTTTCTACACCAAGATTTTCAACAGCTGTATCTACTATATTTGGGATATTATCAGATTCAATGTATATTAAAGGAATATCATTTTCAATAGCATATTCTTTTGATTGTTCAACAGAATCAAAATCATAAACATTTGCTACTGCAGCTTCTTCTGATGATAGCCAAAAAGCTTCTGCTATTCCAGCTGAAGCATAAATTAGGCCATTGAATCTATAAATCTCTTTTCCTGCTGCTTTTAAAGAATTTTCAATTTCAACAGGAACAGTATCTCCTATAATAAATATCCTC
Source organism: Candidatus Woesearchaeota archaeon (assembly GCA_019322815.1). Taxonomy (GTDB): domain Archaea; phylum Nanobdellota; class Nanobdellia; order Woesearchaeales; family WJKL01; genus JAHWIB01. Next base: position 4,272 of record JAHWIB010000058.1, read on the forward strand.
TTAATTCCTGCTGAAGATATCTTAGTATCTTCAGTCCAGGATGTCCATTCAGAATTGATATGGCTGCTAAGTACTTCAGCAAGAGCATCTTCATTAGGGCTACCTGAGATAGCTAGACTGTCTTCATGTTCTCTTATTATTGTCAAATCATAGTTTCCTATATCATCAAAGATAAAATAATATGTATTTTCTTGTTTTTTATCATAGATAGGCAATATTGCTTCTATATCATCTGCACGGACAACAACATGATATAAATCAGTAAAAGCATCTATATTGTAAGTCAGGCTTTTATCGATTTCAAATTCAAAAGATATTCCGATCTTTATATTTATTTCATCATCTTTATTAAAAATAAATTTTGTATTTTCTATATCAACCTTTTGCCTGAAATTTTCTTTTATCTTTCTTAAAAGATAATTTCCAGCTTCTGTTTTATCAATTGCACCTTCTTCATATAACTCCAATAATTTTTTTGAAGCCTCTTCATTAAATATTTCTTTATATGAGAATTTTACTTTATTTTCTACTATGTCAAAAATTAGCTCTTTCTGCTGCACCTGCGCTTCAGCTGGAGGCATTTCTCTGCTTGCTTCTTCATCTATTTCCTCTTCAGAGCATATTTTTCCGCATGCATATTTTTCTATTACATTTTCCTCATTATCTGTACCATATTCAGCTACAGCAGATTCAACACATAAGGCACCTTTAGAATAAATACAAGGATAATTATAAATTCCCCAACCAATATCAAAATGCACCCATCCTTTGCCTGGGATATATGATTCAGCAAAAGCATGCCTTCCTCTTGAATAGATTCCTAGAAAGCTAAGGAGTGAATCTTCTTTCCATACTGCTCTTATCTGCCTTGTGGGTATATTATATGAATTTCCAAATGATACTGCTAAAGTAGAATAATCAGCACAGACTCCTTCTTTTGCCTCTAAAATATCATAATCTGATTTATGCCATGCATCACATCCTGGCAGCATATAAGGATAACAATTATGATCATAGGTCATCAATGGATTTTCTTTGTCACGAACCTTTTTTATCAATGTTTGTAATGCTTCAAGTTTATCTTCAGTTATTATAGGATAAGAATAGCTTCTAAGCTTATTTTCTTGAGGATGGATATCAACATAATCCTGCACTACGCTGATGCGCTTTTTTATCCATGCAAAAATTTTATTTCTATTGACATATTTTTCATATCCTTCAGGGATATCAAAAACATCATATCTTAATTTTAGATTAATTGTTATTGCGTCCTGATTGGTTATTTTTGTTTGCTTTGTTTCATAACCTTTTTTTTCAATTCTAATCTTTATTTCTTCACTAGGTTTCTTTTTTATTCTTCCTTTAAATATCCCTTTTGAATCAGTCAGGCCTTCAAAATTATTATTTACATAAATAAGGGCATACTGAACTGGTTTTTCTAATACAGTATCCATCACTTCAATATCAAAGTAAAATACGGCTGATTCTTCATCAGGAATAGGTTCTTCTTCAATTTGTTCTTCTTCAATCTCTTCCTCTATTTCTTCTAATTCAAATTTAACTGGTTCTTTTTCTGCTTGTTTTTCAATTTCAGAAGGAAAAAAATCAAAATACATATCTAGGATCTTATTTTCAGTCTTATCATAACGATGCATGTATCTGCTTGAGTAAAATTTAATATAGAATATTTTATCATTATGATACCAAAAATTATGATAAATTGGAGGGTCTGAGTAATGGTAATAATAATTTTCACTTAGGTTTAAGATTTTAATATCTTCTGCCAGATTAGGAATATTCAATTCCTGCCCTAATAAGTTTAAATCAAGCTCTGTTCTATCAATGATATTAACAGTTGCAGAAAAACCTGGATAAGACCAATAATAATAACCATAATCCTCTATCTTATCTTTAAAACTAACAATCGATTTTAATTCAACTGTACCAATTGTCTCAGTAGGATCTATATCTTTAGGGATTATTATAGAATCGTCAGCTAATGCTAAATCACTTTCATAATTTTCTAAGTAGGTTTGAACTAATTCATGGTCTTCATCAAGATAAAGATTTTTTATCACTATTACATTTTTATTATGACTCCATGCTATCCCTATAAGATCTGTTTTAACAAGAGAATCATATACAACATAAACATTATTATTATGAAGTTTTTTTGTCTTTGTCCATCCTAACTCCA
>JAHWIB010000009.1 GCA_019322815.1 Candidatus Woesearchaeota archaeon
AGAAAATATGCAGAAAAAAAGATCATTGGATTGAATCATGACAATCCAGATGAAATCAAATGGGCAAAAGAACAAAGCGGCTATATTCTGCCTTTAGCTGCAGGCATTCAAGTTGGTGAGGGATATAGAGAGGCTTTTGTACATGGATTAAGCCATAAGGCTGATCGTGCTATTATTGAATATTTAAGAGGAAAAGATGTAGAAATAGTCCCTTTAGTAAGAGAGGAGTTAAAGGTAGAAAACAGAGCTATAGTATTTGCAAAGGGAGCTCTTAAACATAATGGTGTAGATCAATTAAAAGAAGATTGCGCCTATAGCAGCTACAAATATGAGAAACATATGAGGAATAAAGCATTTTTTGATCCAGCAGAAATGTTTCAAGACAAATATTTCTTTACAAGAGCTGAAAAAGCAATTGAACTTATTGAAAGTGGTGTAACTCTAGATGATCTGGAAAAAAAATTAGCAGAATCAGATGAAAAAATTGTAGAATGTATGTCTGGCAAGATACATGCAATAAAACCTTCTTTAGTTATAGTGCATGACTCATTTGCACCAAAATTAGCTGAAGAATGTCACGGCTATAGGCTTATCAGATCTCCTTTTGTAAAGGAACGAAAGGGTGAATAAAAATGGATAATGAAAAAAGACCGCATAAACAAATAGAAGAATTGGTTGCTAATTTTAAAGAAGTTAAAAGATTTTATGATCAAGGACAGTTTTGTGGTGGAATTGCTACTAAGTTAGAAGCAGAAGAAGGAGTCAATATTATAGTGCAATATGATAATAGAAAAGGACATGCATTTTGTTTTTCTGCAAGATGTATCGCTGTTTCTCCTTTATCCTCAATAGAATATGAAAGCATTGTTCTAGATTTTTCTGAAGCAGACAAAGATCGTTTTGATTTAAGAGGAATGGATGGAAAAGTTACCGCAACAATACCTGTTGACAAAGAAAGCAGAAGAGAATCACCAGAACCAAATTTTGAAGGAAATCTATATTCTCAATTTTGGGAAAAAGATGGAATAGAAGTTCTTGAAATAACATACCAATCTAAAGAGCTGGCAGACCAGTATAGAAAGGCAGCAAAAGCTTTTGGTGAAAAAAAGCAAGGTCTCTAAAAGGTAAATGAAAATGAAAATTGCAATATATAGTACAGAAGATCTAAACAAGATTAGTCATGATTTGTTAGGAGCTGGTGGATTTGCAGGAAAAGATGGATTTGAATTCAGTTGTGTACCTCTTTGGAATATGATTGATACAAGAGTGCAAATTCCAGTAGAAGAAGGTTCAAGAGATTATATTGGGTTTTCTGATTCGATTTGTATTAAAAATGATTTTCGCAGTGAACCAAATCAATTTTGGTATCATGTCACTAGATCCAAAGTTGTTTTTCTTGAAAGACATGGTGAATATAAAAGAGAAGATTTAGGAACTTTGGTCCTGCATGCAAAAGCAAAATATGAGGCAGAAGATGAAAAACCAAAAGAAGCAAGATATATCTTTGAATTAGAGCCAACAAAAGCTGCTTTCTGCGCAATGCTGTATGGTGAAGATAGACCTGAACTTCAAACAGTAATGAATTATCTTACGGCTAATCTAGGAATAGAACCAACTGTTCTTGAAAGGTGATTAAAAATGGAAAAATATGATTTGTATCTGTGTGTAAAAAGAGGAGATGTAAAACTAGAGTTTGAAGGAAAAGTAACTCTTCCAGGCTTAGCTGGATTAGTTAAAACACTGGCTATAAGGAACAAAGAAGCAGAAAATCAAGAAGCTCCAGAACCAGCAGCTTCAGGCAAACCAAAACTAACTCCAGAAGCAGCTTACAGATTTCTAAGAAGGGGGAAAGACTATGGTTGGTTTAAGGAGAGATATGACTGCAAAAAGATGGAGGTTGCAGGATATAAAGCAGCTTTGACAAGAAAAAATGGAGGATGAAAATATTATTACAGGACTGGAGAAGGTATTAAGAGAACAGGCAGATTCATTTGTCTCAAAATTAGAGGAAATAAACAAGCAGAGATCAGAAGCGTTTTCTCCATTCCAGGAATACCTAGAAGAGGAAACAAAGAAACTTATTGAAACTCCTCCATCTAACAGGTACTTTAATGATATCATTACATCTCTGCAGGAAATAGAGGAAAAACTAACAAAAGGGCAGCAGGAATACCAAACAGTTCTTAAAAATATGCATGAAATTGAACAAAGCGCTTTTGGAGAATACAGAGCAGCTGTCTGCGAAGCATTTAAAGGTGCATTTGAGCAGGTTTTTGGACAATTAAGAGAAAGAAACAATATGCTGTCTGAGATATCTTCTCATCATTCTTTTGAAGATGTGCTGCAGTCATTGAAAGATGAACTAGAACAATTAGAAAGTGTTGAAGAACAAATGGCTGCTTTAGGAGACGATAACCCTGTTGCACAAGTATACAACCTAAGAAAAAAAGAAGTTGCAGAAAGATTAGAGTTATTAGAAACAAAAAAATCAGAAGCAACTTCTCCTATATATTTTCCAGTTTATATTGAAGCATGGAACAAAGGACAAAAGATAGATTATGCAGTTAATGCTGGTGTTTCTGAATTATTTGAACAAGCACTAAAAACTGTACTTAAAGATTTAGGAAGAAACAGCCCTACAATAAGAGAAGGAGATTTTACACATTCTGTAATGACAGGAACTGTAAATGGTGGAGGAATAGTTCCCCTGCTGGAAGAAGAATTAGAAAAGCCAGAATATGACGGCCTGAGAGTGGCAAATATAATTCCAAAGTATTTTGTTATCCCTTCCTCCACCAAACAGCTTCTTGACTGGCATGAACAGGCAAAAAAAGCAGCAGAAAGAAAATATACAGCGAAAGAAGTAAGTGAAATTCTAGGAATATCACCTAGTACTCTAGATAATATTCTTTATATCCATAGAAGAGAAATCTTAGATCAGCATACTGTTAAAGAAAGAAATAGAAGACTTATTACACAATCAGGATTAGATGCAATAAAAAAATATCGTGAAAAACATTCAGGAAGCTCTACTGTCTCTCCAATAAGACATAAAAAATTAACTAGAAATGAAAAGATAATAAAGATGTATAGAGAGGGAATGTCTCTTAGAGAGATAGGAGAAGAATTTAATATTACTCCTTCAGCAGCAGGATATGTTCTAAAAACTAATGGAGTTTTTACTAAAAATAGGATAAGTAAACATTTCATTTCATTAAAAGATATAAAATCAGCACAATTTTATGGAGTTCCAAAATTTCCAAAATCTCAGATAAGAGATAATATGTTCTTGCAGATGATTGACTGCTTAGATGAAAATCAAGAAGTTTATTATCTAGGATTAGAAGGGCCTAATTTCAGCAGTTATATAGAATTAGCAGATATCATGGATGTTAATCCAGACAAAAGCTTGGTTGCAGAACATAATAGAAATGCATACAATATGATGGATTCATTTGTAAGAAATCACGATGCAATAGAGGGAGGAGAAATCTTTGATGGACTTAATCTTTATTATGGAGATCTATCTAATGCTTTAGATCATCATAGAGATAAGAAATTCAATTTTGTTAATTTGGATTATATGGGTCCATTCAGCAAGGAAAAGGTAGAGACGATAAGAAAATTATTCCAAGAAAAAAGATTTATGGAGCAGTCTGTTCTATATATAACAGTAAGCAACCATCCTAGGGATATTAAGAAAACAGAATTAGAGAAATCTCTGCCAGAAGCAGTTAGAGATGAAGTTCAAAAATCAGGCCAGCATAATGCTATAAAGATGCTTCTTGATGATTTTGCTTCTATGAATGATTATATAGTAACAGAGCTAAGCATACAAGAATACAAGTGCAGAAAGACTCCAATGATGTTTATGAGCTATAAGGTGGCTAAAAGATGAAAAGATCACCAGAAGAAGAAAAAACAATGCGTGAAGCTCGTAAATTTCTTGAAGAGGGTTACCCAGATACATTTTTGCCTCAAGAAGATGAAAAAGCATTGAGAGAAATAGTTGATAGTATATGTGATAGTCCTTACTGCAAAAAGGTTTTAGGGATTTTAGAAACTGAATCTTACATTAAGTGGTTATCACCTATGATGGGAGTTGAACCACCATCTCCTCCAGCAGAAGCTAATGAAGCAGAGAAAAAAGAGTGGCGAGAGGATTTCAAAGAAAATATGGATTATTTGAATGAATTATGGGTAGGTATTAACGGGCTTAAATTCTCAGATGAAAGGCTCACTAGATTAAGCAAAGTTGATGAATACAATCTAATCAAGATCAGCTATGCATTACTATTGACACAAAAACAAGGTTATTCTTTTGAACTTGCTAACTGGGAGAGAGATGAAGAATGGTATAATAATGAATATAAAAATAGTGGAGTCAATTTGCAGTTTCTCAAAGATATAAAAAATCCTAAAGAAAATATAGAAACATCTCTTTTTGCAGAACTAACTAAAGATGATCATTCCATCTATCTAGTACATAAAACAAGAGGAAGTGATGCAACTCGTTCTTTTTTATTGGCAGACAAAGATTTAACAGAAGCACATGTATTGATCCCAAGCTTCTATGAAGATTCAAACTTGTATGTAAGTGCAAAGTGGAGAGAATTGCTGTCTGACACTATAGAAAAATATCTTGGAGCACAAAACCAAGAAAAAAGTGAATAAAAATGGAAAATGAAAAAAAACCAATATCTGAAATACAAAGTGATGCAAAACTATTAGATCTTGTTTTAATTGAAATTCCTTCATCTGTTCAAACTTGTGTTGTTCACAACGGAATGGATTATGCATCTGGATTTTATATTGGTGTTAAAGATAATCAGCTTTTCTTAAGCAGAACACAAAAAAGAGCATATGGACCTGTAGATCTTTATGGTTATCCTCTTGAAGATATTGAATCATATGAAATAGTTAAAAGATATACATTTAATCCTAATGATGGAATTGATTATGTTCTTGCAGAAATATTAGGAATCATAAAAGTAGAAGGTGAACAAAATGACAATATATCAAAAAATTAAGGATGCATATCAGACAATTCCTTTGAAAATCAAAGCAGGTGCTGCAGCAGTTGTACTATTGGGAGCATTTGCAGGAGGAGTTAAAGTAGGATATAATATAAGAAGTCATGAACAGTATAAGAGAGGATATATAGATGGAGCAACAGATGCTCTAGAAACAGAAGTTAAAGAACTTAGACAGGAAGTAGAAGAGCTAAATCTTGAAAAATTTCTAAAAGAACCAGTAAAAGATGAAAAACCAGCTCCAAGAATGAGAATATATAGATCTCCTCAATGTTCTGTATAGTTACCATCAGTTAGTAATGAATATGCGCAACCTTTATATACTACTAAACATGATAATATGGCAAGCTCAATAACAAATATCGTGGAAAAAGCTGAAAAGCTAGAAGAAATATTTCCTAATATAGGCTTAAAATATTTAGTTGAATACAGGAAATTCAATCTAGCAAAAAAAAGAGCTTTCTGCGAATATGAAGGATATTGTTGCTTATTGGATGAAGAAGGGGGGTCAATAAGTGATTGGATAAGATCATTTCAAAACGAAAAAAGATTCAAAAGAGTCTATAGATCAATAGTTAATGATCATCTAGAAGAAGCAGCAGAAAAAGAGCAGCTAAAACCTTCAACAAGAGAGATGCTCAAGCAAGTATTAGAATACGGCAAAGAGCATAACTTTGATGTCACTATGATTCCAATAGTGGTTGAAGACGGATTATACAGAAGGTTTAGTATGATCCTTCCAGATGATACAAGAATACCATTAAAATATTCAATATAAGTGAAAATTATGGCAAATCCATCAAAATTAGAAGCACAAATTTTGGAAGAAGCAAGGGAACAATTAGGATCACTACAAAAAATTAGCCCTGCTGAAATAACTGCACTTACAGAGCACTGGAAATATCAAATGAGACTTCTTTTTACTGGTGTTTGTACGCCTTCAGATAAAGTTGAAACAAGAGACCAAAATAAATTTTTAGATCATTTTTCGACTACATGCGAAGAAAATGGAGTTAATGCTGCAGCTGAATATGCAATATGGTTTGATAAAGTTATGATTCATGAAAATAATAGGGTGCCAATTAAATATCCACAAACAATTATGGACATTAAGGGTGTTTTTGATAATCTTTTATCAAGATATTCTGCTGAATTTGGAATAAGTGTTCCAGAAAAATTTGACAGGACGTTTCTTCCAGTTGATTTTGAGGGAGATCCTATTAATTGTAAAACTCAAAGAGATAGAGGAAGAGTACAAAAAGTAAGAGTATCAGTTCCAGGAGAAATCCAAAATAGAGGAGTTATACTAAAATTAGAACCTACAATGGAAGAATGTGTTGGCGAATACAATTTTATGGTTGCACATTCTATAATAGGATATCCTGTAGTTGAAGTAATATATGGAAATGAAAAAACACAATTAATCACAACTCCATTATGTGGTCATGATTATACAGACATTGTTAGTACATCTGATATTGATGAAAAGAAAAGAAGAGCAAAAAAAGCAATAGCAACTAATTTTGCAATTTCTATTGATGTTACAAGAAGATTAAACAGCCTTGAAGAAGTATTAAGAAAAGAAGGAAGAAGACTTGAGGATATAAAAGAACCAAAAGATGAGCTTAAAGATGAAATTGAATTTGCAGAACAGCTTGGATCAATTGCAGTAAGGACAAGAAAAAATAGATCATCCTTTGATCTTGATCAAGATAATAATTTCACAGAAGCCAGGCTAAGAAATGATTTTTATGCAAGATATGATAAAACATTTGGAACCTCCTTATCAACAACTCAAGCGCAAAGAATAGACAAAACTGTTGAAACTTACAAAAGAGCAATGCTTCCATTGCTTAATGAGATGCAGAAATTTGTTATCCATGGAGACTTTCATCCTGGAAATGTATTGACTGGAAATGGGGATACAAAAAAAGCACTTATCTTTGATTTTAAATCTTATTGGGGGCCTTTAGTTTTTGATGTTGCAGAATTCCTTGGAAGATTAGAATTAAACGAAAGAGATACAGAAGAAATATTGCATGATATATATCATGGAAACGAAGAATTCTTAGGAATTGCAGATATGTGCAGACAGGCAGACATTCCTTATGCAAGTTATGAAAGATTCAAGCATGATTATGATATTGCAACAATTGATACCTCATTGAGAAATGCGATGGTTCATTTAAGCCATTCTCAGATCGAATTAAACAAAGGAGAAAAAGCAGATCAAAGCAGAGTGCGAGAATTGACTGAAAAAGCATCTTTATATTATTCAAGAGCATTGAAAAAGATGGATGATTATTCTGAACAGCATCCAGAATTCAGAGAATTATCAAGATCAATACAAGAAGATGTAAGAGATTTAATGCAGGGAAGACTTAAAAGAGTTACAATAACTGAAGATACACAAGTAGGAGCAACGATCCAAACTTCAGGATTATCTGTTATAGGGTTATGGGATGAAGAAGATGAAGAAAAAGAACTAATGGATGAAGTTGGCACTAAAAGAGGACCAGCAGAAGATCTTCCATATGACCCATGGACGAATATAGCAGAAATTCTAAGAAGAGAAGGATATAATCCTTCTGATAAAAGATTTGAAGGAATAAGAGCATGGGCATTGGAAGTTTATACCCAAAGTGTTCTTTCAGATAGTCATCCAGATAATGGAGATATGTTTAGAGACAGGAAAAAAGCAGCTAGGGAATATAAAAAACATCTTCAAGGATTACCTATAAATCTTCAAAAAGAATTGTTTGCAGCAGGAGTTTTCTCAAGTATGGGAAGACCACTAAATCCAGTACGAAGGTCACCATCTCATCTAAGAGGATTAGATGATAAATTAAGAAAAGCAAAAGAAGGAGTTCCGGATGAAAATCATGAACCAACAATGGATATGGCGATTGAACTTGTAAGCCAAGCATTAAGAGAAAATCCTAAACTTGTTAACAAAGAAGGAAACTTTATCTATGTAAAAGATCTTAAGAAAAATAGGACTATTAAAGTAAAAGCAGAATATTCTGGAAATGGAAATTATCTTTTACATACTGGATTTGAGTCTATGCAAGGTAGAGTTTTAGCAGTTGAAGAAAAAGAGCCTCATGGTGATTTTAATGTTTTGAAATATGCAAATCCTTTTGATTCACAATTTGAGTTTAGAGGAGAAACTCAGGATAAAATTCAATTTGAAGATGTAAGCAAAGGAATACACTATGATGTTTTCAAAAATAGACCAAATGGAAATGTTTTTGTTCAAGCATTTGACAGAGTCTACGAAGTTAATGTTAGAGAAGGATTTGTACATGGAGCAGAATATTTGCATCCTGTAATGCATCCTAAAATTCCTATTCCAAAAGAATCTACCTTAGAATTAGATAGGGTAATGAGATCAATAGAAAGATCAGTAAGATCAGATGAAAAAGAAGTTGCTTATTTAGAAGATATAAGACATATTCTTATGTTAGAAGCAATTTCTGAAATGTATTTAGCCAGAAATAGAAATAAAACTGAAATAACAGTTTTAGGGCCGCAAGATCTTCTTAGTACTTTAGCAGCAGACGGCAGATTAAATACTGAAAAAGAAAAAGCAAGAGCTGAAAAACAAGACAGAATAGGATATCAAATAAAAAGAATAATTTATCATGACGGGGGAATATCAAAAAAAGTAATAAAAATACCTTCACAATTTGGAACAAATCCAACAAGATTACTTTATGAGCCTCAAACTAAAATGTTAAAAGCTAAATCAAGATGGTGAGATAAAATGAAACCAAAAACAATACAACAACAAATTGAATATTTACATCAAAAAATAATCAAAGAAGGTAAAATAGTTAGACATGCTAAAGGAATTATTGAAATTGAAGATCCTAAATCAGGAGATAAAGAAACATTTACACTAGAACAATTAACTGAAAAAGCAGCAGCTGAAGCGCCAAGCTTATGGAAAAGATTATGGAAACCAGTAGCAGCAGCTGCAGGATTTTTAGCACTTGCATATTATTTAGTAGCAGGAGGATCCCCAGATTGGAAAACAAAAGATACTTATGATATACTTCCTTTTAAAATAGAAACAAAAGAAGAAGTTCCAAGATCATTAATAAGAAATCCAAATGTGCCTTGGAGTGAAATAGAATCAAATTTAACAGACAGAAGAATGCCAAAAGAAACAGGCCATAAGGTAAGTTTGTTTCTTCCTTCTTATTCTGGTGAAGAAAGACTAACTATTACTCCAAATAATTTTAATATGGAAGATAAAAGATTTTTACCAGATGTTCCAAAAGATAAGAAAAATAGAGAATTTATACCTCATTTATTTAGATTAGGTTATGGTGGCAAAATAGGTATTCAAATTTCAGATTATAAAAACTTAGAAGATGTATTATTGCAATTATTCTTAGGAGAAACAGAAGAACATGATATCATCAGAACTGATAAAATAGTAAAAAGAGATGGAGTATATTCAACTTATAGAGAGATAAGTTCTAAATCATTAGATGATGAAAACATATATGAACTAGAAATAAGGACTTCTGATCCTCACGGCCCTATTAGTATTACAAGGATTCCAGTTTTTAATAAGGGACACTGCAGAAATGAATTATATGTCAGAGAAGCTCTTGTAATACCAAATATATTTGATACGAGAGGAAGAGACCCAGAGAAATTGCGTCATCACTTAGATCTTTCAGTTGATGTAATGGATACTGCAGAAAATGTTGAAAAATATCCAGATCAAAATGAAAGAGCATATGTTGAAATTGAAATTCCTGCTCTAAACTTCAAGCAATATACTTTAAGATTTGTAGGTAAAGAAGAAGATAATAGATTTAAATCAGGAGACCCAAACCATAATTATTATACACTTATTACAAGATTAAAACTGCATCTTCCTGCAAATGCTCCGCAAGGGCATTATAAAATGATAGTCGGTGCACGTCCAAGTCAAAGAGAATCTAATGATATTTTAAAAGAAGTTATGCCAAATGTTGTTGGAAGAGAATTTACAATCTATAAAAATAAACATGGAGTTCCAGTTTCTTTTGATAGATTTAATCAATTCTTCTTAAAAGAATTAGAAGAAGCTAATCCAGGTGTAGAAGCTCTTGATGAAATAGTTTCAACAGCATGCGAAGAAACAGTTGTTTTATCTACAATGATTGAAGGAAAGGAACATGGACTTAGATTTAAATTAGGAGATAAAAATCATTATCTTCATGTAAGTAGAATAATTGAAAAAGGAGAAGGAAAAGGAATATTATATATGAATGTTAGAATTGATAATTGTGAAGACCCAATCCTCGTTGTAAGAGACAAAACAACTGAAATTAAGATAAGAGACAGAAATTATAAAATATCTATTATTGATGATAGTACCCATTATAGAGACGATGATTTGAAAAAACATTATCTTCCAACAATCATGATACAAAGCGCTATTAGTGCTAAACTTCAAGAAGCAGGAAGAGCATTAATAGAACAAATGAAAGAAGGAGATATGCCTAATAGACCTAAAACAGAAACACAATCAAAAAAAACACCCGAGCCTGCAAAAACACAACCACTACCAAATAATGGAACAAAAGTTAAAGATCCATTAGATGTAGGATATCTTAACCCTAAATTGCTTAATGCTTTGTATGAATCCTAAATATGGCTGTCAATCTCAGCCATTATTTTTTCGCCTAACCTGATTGGATCTGTGGTATTTAGTCTTTCCAAGACTTTTTCCCATCTATATGCTATGCTTCCTTTTTTATCATAGATTCTGTCTTTGAATAATGAATCAAAGGCTCCTTGATAATCTCTGTATTCTTTTTGTAATTCTGTAAATCTATCCACAAGAGCTTTGACGTAATCCCTAGCAAATTTCCTGATATCAGAAACTAATTCTTTTCTATTTATAACAGGCATTGCATATGCTTCTGTAAATCCGCTTAAAGCAGTTGTATAATCTCCAAAAGAAGACGTATTCTCAGCATTTATTAAATCAACAGGCAATCCCTCTTCTTCTATAATAACCTCATCTCCATCATCAAAATGAATTACTTTATTGTTATCGGCCCTTCCTGTTACCATGCTGACAACAGCTGCCTCTCCTAATAATTTGGCAAATCTAGCAGCATATTCTTTATTTTCAAATCTTGAAGCAGGAATCTTGTCAGTTGCAATTCCATCAATGTAATCCCTTTCAAAATATATTAAAGGGACTTCAACTCCATCAATTGTTTCATAGATATCATCTGTAGTTATTGGCAATAATTTCATTCCTAACTGCTCGCAAGCATTCCATCTGTCAAGAGTATATCTTTTATACTCATCAGCATACCAAAATGCCTTGTAAACATCTTTTTCTTCACCTGACTGCAGCCGTTCAACTGCACCAAATTTCTGCAGCCTGATCATTCTTTTTCTTTCTTTTTCCTCTCCTTCAACTTTAAAAGATACAATATAAACTTCTCTCCTTCCAGGCATAGTTTCTCTTTTTGACAAAGACCCGATGACTCTTCCTACATTGATATATTCAATGTCATCATGCTCTCTTCTAAAATTAAGGATGATGCTTCTTACCTTTTCATCATAGATCTTTTCTTCTTCAGGCATCACTTTGCTAAAAATAGAATCAAAGATAACTTCCCCATTTTCTATTCTTGCTCCTGGCAGCCACTGGATGTGCATATAAAATTCACATCCTAATCCCAATAAATCTTCTTCTGAAATCTCTTCATCATGCTCTCCTATTAATCTTGAGAACATTGCCTTTCTCCATTCTTCGTTCTCAAGTTCATCTTTTCTAAATTCAGATTTTACAGAACACCAGAATTTTGATTTAAGCGCTTCATAATAAAACCTTATCTTTTTTCCATCCCATCCTGTAAAATCATCATCCTTATATTCGTTTAGATTAAAGGAATCTTCAGCCATGAAAAATCTTATCTCATTATTGCCGCATGAATTTATGTCGCAGCAGTATTTGTTTATTTCTTGCAGATGCCTGGCCAGCTCTTTGTTATCTAATTCTCCTAGTTTTTCAAATTCTTCAAAAGTCAGCCATCTTATTCCTGTTTCCATACTATGATAATATATTGGTCTGCATCCTATGGATCCTTTAGCCCCTTTAATCATCTCCTTCATTTCTTCTACTGTCTTGGGAAGATAATTTATTCTCCATAACTCTCCTCGTTTTTTTATCGCATCCCTTACTCTTGGATCCAGGACTCCTAAAAACTTTATTTTTTCCTTTGAGATAATCTCCTGCAGTAATTCATCTGCTTCAAAAGCCAGATCTATCTTCTCAGGCCTTATCAGAACAGTATCTTTCCTCATATGCAGAGGGACCAATGTATCTATCAGTCTGTCTTCTAAATCTTCATCATATTTTCCATAGGCTTTGTTCATATAATCTAAAAGAAGGTCTCCGTGAGTTCCTGGACCAGAAATTATAACATTCTCTGTTGGAAAAGCATTTGCTTTAACATTCTTTAAACTACCATCTTCATTCCTTGCTAAAGGATGATCTCCTATTACTTTAATTAGCATTATCTCTACCCTCTAAAGTAAGTCTTAAGTTATTTAAAAGAATAATGCTATTTAAGCATATAAAGGAATGTTGTAGCTGTTAGAACAACTTTTAAAACTTATAACCAATCAATCTATAAATCAGCTTGGCTGCCATGAAATCACAGCTTTTATCATTATTTGGAGCTAATTCTACTGCATCAAAACCAACAACATTTTTCTTTTTAAAGACCTGCTTTAGGAAATCAATAACTTGATACCATAATAATCCTCCTGGCTCTGGTGTTCCTGTTGCTGACATTATAGAAGGATCAAAGACATCCAAGTCAATTGTTATGAAGACATTATTTGATAATAGATTAATTGCTTTGTCAAACCATTTATTGTTATTATAGATATCTTTTGCCCAGAAGATATTTGATCTTTTAGATTCTGGAATCTCTTCTTCACTCATGCTTCTGATTCCAACCTGGACTGTTTTGCTGCAGAACTCCCTTATCCTTTTCATAACACATGCATGAGAATATTTTGATAAAGGGCTTTTATCTTCTTCTCCAATATACCACTTGTCTCTTAGATCTGAATGAGCATCCAACTGCAATACAGACAAATCCTTGTATTTTTCTTTCAAAGCTTTTGCCAGTCCTGATGATATTGAATGTTCTCCTCCAAGCATCACGATGAATTTATTGTCTTTGATTAATTGTCTGCAGTTATTATAAACACTTTCAGCCATCTTTTCTGGCTTTGGTTCTGATTTCAATGTATGTAGTGTGCAGATTCCAGCTTTAAAATTATTCTTTTTCAGTTCTTCATCATAAAATTCCATGTGCTGTGATGCTTTTATGATGGCAGAAGGGCCTTTTTCTGTTCCTTTTCCATATGAAACAGTTCCTCCATAAGGCACAGGAAGAATAACTGCCTTGGATTTAGCATACTCTGAATAAGCTTCTTCTAAGCATGCAAAATTCTTTGGAAATCTTATTTGGTTCATATTTAATCTTCCTTCAAATATTTTTCACAAAGCTTTTTCTTCATGGCAAAGATCTTATTAATTATCTCCTTGCCTTGTTTGAATTCAACTTTCTTTCCATAATAATTTATACTATTTCTTATATATCTTAATCTGTCAAATTCATGATAATCAAAATCTTTGAGAATATCCTTTAACAATTCACCCATACAAATATGTGAGAGCACTTTGTAGCCATAGGAAATACAAATTGATTCCAGAATTTCACGCAGAGAATCATATGCAAGCGATACGTAGGCTGAAATGTTTTGTTCATTTATTTGAGCTGTTTTAACAGTTGTTTCTTTAATATTAGACATCTCTATCACAGATTTGATTAGTTCTTTATCTATATTTGTTTTCTTTATTAAATTTTTTTTAAAGCAGTCATCTAAATCCATTTTACTTTGCCTTGTATTGTTATCCCATTTAATATATTATTTATAAGGTGCTCATTCTTTAGTTCTTTAATCTTTTTTACAACAAATAATTGCAGTTTTCTGTTTATCTTTTTTTCAAACTTATCTTTTTCTGTAAATTCCTTTTTTCCTTCAGAAATAATAAGCAAGTCAAAATCACTTGTTTCTGTATCTTCTCCTCTTGAGGCAGAGCCGAACAAAACAATTGCGGGCTTAAGGTAATATTGATTCAGTTCTTCAATGAGTTTTGAATCCTTAATCTTCCTTATATTATAGAAAATTTTTAGATCTTTGTAAAAATCATTTTCTAAATTTGATTTATACAGATTTAATATTCTTTCTTTCCTTTCTTTAAGCAGACCTTTTTTCACTAAATCTTTCAATTCTTTGCTTGCAGTTGCAGGAGAAATCTTCAGAATTCTGGCGGTTTCTCTGACATTAAATTCTCTGCTTGGCTCTTCAAAAAAAATCCTTAATATGTTTAATTTTTTGAACATTTGTTTAAAATAATGAACACTTGTTTAAAAATCTTTCTATTTCTCTAAGCTGCTTTGTCATTCATCGGAGCATGCATTGTTTTCAATGTAGTTGAAAACATTGCTCCAAATGCAGAACTTTGGTCTCCAAAGCCCATTATCTTTAATTTTGCAGTGTATAGTAAATTCTGCGTTCTGTCATAAAGGCTGAATTTTGTCATCTCCATCTCTTCAAATGACACTGCACTCATTCCAGATGTCATCATCGGAGAGCCTATTAGGAAATTCATCATCGTTTTTCTTCCATAGTTATCTAACTCTTCACTGGAAACTATATTTCTTTCTGCTTGTCCAGCTTGATGCTTTTCCAAAACATTCTCATATCCAATAGATTGGTAAAATTCATCATTTCCTTTGATATTTGACTTGTAGATAAATCCAGAGAAATTACTAAATTTTATTTGATCATAAACTCCTGAACCTTGAAGGCCTCTATATTCATCTTTTCTTGCTTTTCTATAGATGTCTTTTGTCTTAACTTTAGGTTTTTTGGTTTTTTTTGTTTTTGTTTCTTTTTTAGCTTCTTTCTTTACAACTGCATCAATGCTCTGCTTTATTTCTCTTTTGTTTTGTTTTTCTAATAGTTTTACTACATGTTCTTCTAGAACTAAATCTTTTTTAGGATTTAATTTAGGTTTTGTTTTTTTTGCTCTTTTTTTTGTTTTCATCTGGACATACCTCGATCCTTTATAATTAAGCAAGTATTCCGACTTCACGGCTGCGGGCCAGTTTAGGGTTTTAACCTAATTTCCTTGCTAGATAATATTTTAGAAATAAATCTAATATATAAATTTTTTTATATAAAATTTGTGAAGATTTAAAAATAAACTGTATTTCTCAAAAAAATATGCCAAATACAAGCCCAGAAAAAGTAGCTAAGATCAGGGATTTATTTCCTCAGTATGATAAAGGAGAGCTGACTACAAGAGAGATAGCTGAGATAGTAGGAGTCAGCACTCCAACTGCAAGAGGATACCTTTCTAGGATTGCAAGAGGCCTATCTATAGATGATTATTTGAAGCCAGCAAACGGGCATTATGAACAAGAAAGACAAAATTCAACTTATAGACGATTAAATCCTAAAAACAGATGTGTAAGTGATTTGATAGTCAAAGGATTGGAGGAATTAGATATAACAAGTTCAGAGCTTGCAAGAAGAGTAAATATCTCAAAGCAGCGTATGTCTTATTATGCAACTGGAAAAACTATGCCTCCTCAGGATGTTTTTAAAAAGATATGCCAGGAATTTGGCATTCCTTATGAAAATTTAGATCAACCTCTTAAGAGGCATTACAGGATATTTGATTTGCGTTCTGTATAAGATTTTCTAAAAAAATAAAAAAAAGTAAAAATTAAATCTATTTAATCATCGCTGTCAAAATCATCATAATCATCATCGCCGTACATCATTTTTGCACCTCCAAACCATCTTTAAATAGATGGCTGTTGTTCTAAAAAAATGGCTGATGAAGGATTATATCTTAGAATTAGATAATATATGCTAGTGGAAGATATATTTAAATCTTTCTAATCCTAAAAATTTTTATATGACCAAAGTCAAATGTATATAATATGAAAAATAAAAGACCCAGGTTAGGAAGCGCTGTAATTGTTGAAAAAGACTGCAAAATTTTATTAGGAAAAAGAAACAAGAAAAATGCTTTTGGCAAGTGGGTTATTCCTGGCGGAGGAGTCAGATATGGAGAGACTATCAAAGAAGCTGCTGTCAGAGAGATAAAAGAAGAGACTAATCTAGATATCGAATTGGTTAAAGCAATTGGATTCAAGGAAATTATAAATCTGCCTGGTGATTATCACACAATTGTGTTTTTTCACCTGGCAAAGCCTAAAAATATGAATATAAAGGCAAATGAGGATATCTCAGAGATAGGCTTCTTTACAATAGATGAGATCAAAAAACTAGACACAGTTGAAAGTGTTGAATGGGTATTGAGAAAAGCTGGGTTATGGAGATGAATTATTGTTTTCCTTGTATTCTTTAATCTTATCGATCATCTCTTTGAATGAAGGGTCATCTGTGTCGCAGAAGAATTTTCTGCAGGATTCTGGCCTGAAATTATGTATATGGCACTTGCCGTCTTTAAGATAAATACAGCTTCCATCTTCTTTCTGTTTCAAAATATTAGCACCAACCATCTCTGCTTCTTCGAAATCAGGAACAAACTCATCAAACATAGTCTCATATCTGCCTGATTTATACTCTTCTTCTGTCAGGTTTATCAAAAACAGCCTGCAGCAGACTCCACATTGTAAGCATTTCATAGTGTAATCTTAAAATTATAACCTTTATAAATAACTTCCTTTTTTAGCCACTATATGGTATTAAAAATAAGCTTTGATGAGATTAACAAATCATTGAAATTTGCAGCTTTTATTGCTTTTGGGGTATTATTTGCTATCTCATTAGTTCAAATAATACTAACAGGAACTATATTCTGGCAGATTGTTGGTGTTATTAGCGGATTTATATTTATATTATTATTAGTGATGGTTTTAATAAAAGTATTAAGACCTTTAGTTAAAGCCATCAGAAAAAGAAGGCAGAGAAAAAGAAACAAAAAAGGATTTTTTGAATTGATCAAATCTCTTTTTGAGCATAATGCCTATTATAAGATTATGGCTATTATTTGGTTTATAGTTGTTTTAGTTGGATTAGAGATAATGGCTAGATTCATTGGCTTGCTTGATGATCCAAATAGATATCAAGTATTAGCTAATTTTGGTTTTATGATCATAACAGTAAGCACTGCTTTATTTATCTTGAATTTTGGCAGAATATTTAAGAAAAAGAGAAAAGTTAATCCTAAAAAATAATCAATGCCATAATGCTTTAATTATTTCAATCACATTCTTGGCAGTCATTTTCTTTTTATATTCTTTTGCAAAATTCATCAATTGTTTTTTATTATATTTGAATCCTTTTTTTCTCAATAATCTTATCACATAATCTCTGCTGAGATATTGGATAAATTGAGTAAGATTTTTAGGCTTTTTTGTCTTATGTGTTCTCTCAAAGTCAATCATTGTGACATTAAGCTTTTTGTCAATCAAGACATGCTTTAAAGGCCTGTGCATCTCTTCTTTGTTTATTTTTAATCTGTCCAAAATAAAGCACTGCTTCATTATCTCAATTAAAACTTTTTTAGATTTTGATTTGCTTGCTTTTTCTAGAAATAAAGGCAGGAATTCTCCTTCAACATAGTCATAAGCAAAATAATCTTTATCAACAAACCTGAATTTAGGGCCTATTCCATTTTTGTTCAGGACCTTCAGCCAGTCTGCCTCATTCTTCATTCTTCCAACTGCTTTTGATTCTGGTCTTTTTCTCTTGATTACGATTGTTTTATTTTTCCATTTGGCTTTATAGATCAATCCTCTATGGCCTTTTGCAATTTTTTTGACATTAGTAATCCCTTTTTTTTCTAATTCTTTCAAGAATTCTGATTTTTCAGCTAAATAAACAAATAATGATTCAAAATCAAATGATTCTTCTGCAAGTTTTTGATAATTGAATACAGAGTTTTCTAGAATCTCATGCACTTTATCAACTTTTGTCAATGTGCTGAATAGAACTAAGATTTTTCCTTCTGGATTAAGATAATTTGATGCTTCTGAAAAAAACCTTTCTAATATTTCATAGCCTTTTTTTCCTCCTGTTATCTGCGTCTTTAACCATTTAGGCTCATCTTTTTTTTCCGGCAGATAAGGAGGATTGAATATAATAAGGTCAAATTTTTGTTTTTTTAATTTTTTGAACAGATCAGAATGAATAAATTTGATGTTTTTTAATCCAGCTGCTTTTTTCTTTGCATAATCCAACGCTTTCTTATTAACATCAACACCAGCAACATAGTCAGCTGCTTTAGCTGCTTCAATTGCCAGAATACCAGAGCCAGTGCCTACATCAAGTACTCTGCCTTGGGCATATCTTTTAACCTCTTTTAATATCAGGAATGTATCTTCCCTTGGTTCATATATCTTGACCATAGGAATGTAAGAATAATTGGATTATTTAAGTGTTTCTTTCTTCCAAGTTCCCATTTTAAACCATATCATTGAAATTATTGAAGAAAAGAAAGTAGCTAATGCAGCACCAATCCAAACTCCATTTAACCCGAATCCAAGTGTAAAAGAAAATAGCAAAGCTAAAGGAATAGAAAAGATGAATAATCTTAATGCAGTCATCACTAAAGCAGGTGTTGCATGGCCTGCTCCCTGGAAAGCGCTTGCAATATTTATTGCGACTGCTGCAAATATATAGATTGGGCTTAATATTCTTAGCAAATCAATACCATAACTAATCAATAATGCATCATTGCTGAAGATGCTGTATATAGGCCCTGGAAAAATAAATAATAATACAGCAATAGGCAATACAAATATAGCTGAGATTTTGGCTGCTGCCCATACTGATCTTTCTGCTCTTGAAAATCTTTTAGCTCCGACATTCTGTCCAACCATTGTGATGACAGCTGTTGCGATTCCTAATATAGGAAGTATTACCAGGCTTTCAACCCTGAAAGCAATTCCATAAGCAGCAATTGCAATCGGTCCAAAGAATGCAACAATCCTTGTTATGACCATTATTGCAAGACTCATCATGCTCTGGTTAATAGAGCTTGGAATACCTACTCTTAATATCTCTTTTATCAAGAATTTCCTGAATTTGAAATGTCTGGGCTTAATGCTTACTTTTGTGATAGAACTGAATATGAATCCCATCATTATAATCACAGCCAAAAATCTGCTGATTACTGTTGCTAAAGCAGCGCCATCTATACCTAATTCAGGGAATGGACCAATTCCAAATATCAATAAAGGGTCTAATATAATATTAAGAACAGTAGCAATCACCATGCCTATCATCGGAGTCTTCATATCACCTAATCCGCGCAGGATGCTGATTGCTGCTAATCCAATAAACATGAATAAGCTGAATCCAAATATCCACCTGCTGTAATTAGATGCTAATCCTATAACTTCTGGTGTTGCACCCATTAAAAAAAATAGTTTGTCTGCAAACAATAATCCAGATATGGTGAATAATATGGAAAGCACTATTGCAATTATGAATGAGTGTTCAGCAGCATTATCTGCTTCTGCAACTCTTTCAGCTCCTATATATCTTGCAATCAAAGAGGTTGTGCCGATGCCTAATCCTCCTCCTAATGCAAACATAAGGAATACAACAGGAAATACAATAGAAACAGCTGCGATTGCTTCTGGACCTAATCTTCCTACGAAGATTGTATCAACTATATTAAATCCAACCTGAAGAAGCATAGCTATCATAGTAGGCCATGACAATGCTAAAATCGTTTTTGTTATATTTCCATTGATCAAATCTCTTGCCATTAAGAGAAAAATTTTATGATTGTTTATAAAAGTTTGGATTGATACAAAAACTTTTTATAATACTCAAATAAAGTTATAATAATATGTCAAGAGAGGTTTTGCAAAATAGAGGGATTTTAGCTGCTGCATTGTTGTCTCAAAAAAAACTCTCAGATATTCTGGATGAACCTGATGTAGAAAAAAGGCATGATCAATTGAGAGCATCAAAAGATGCTTTACAAGTTACAAGAAATTATATAAAATATTGTGAAAATAATTTTCTTCCTGTGCTTAAATCTTTGTATGATACTTATGAAAGATTAAAAAAAGAATTAGGAAAAAATTATCCAGGTGATGCAGAAGTTCTTGCTCTATTAGGACTTAAACCTAAAGAACCTGCAGATTCAATACCTCAAGAATTTGAATGTACATATGGACCAGATACAATAACTATCAAGCTGAAGCAGTAAACTCATTCAGCATTTTCTGTCTTTTTCCATCAATCTCTATAAATGGCTTAGCTCGTTTAACCCATCCTCCTAATTTATGCAGGTCTTCATATCTTTTAATCTTTGATTTATTTGCAGTAATCTTCTTAGCTGTCTTTGGTCCAATACCTGGAATCCTTATTAATTCTTTATAAGAAGCCTGGTTTATATCTAATGCTCCTTCAAAATTTGCTTTAGCTAATGCTAATTTAGGGTCTTCATTTGGCAGCATTCCATCTTTCATAACTAAATCAAATTCCTTTAATTTGTATCCATAACATCTTCTTAAGAAATCAATATTATACAAATGATTCTGTCTTGAAAGAGGTTCTGCTTTTTCATCTTCTAAAGGGGTTCCTTGAACTGGTTTGAACCCAGAGAAATAGATTCTTTTTAGATTAAGTTTATCATATTCCCAATCACACATCTTTAAGATATCTTTGTCTGTAGATAAATTGTTTATAATCATCTGTGTTGTCTGGTTCTTTGTAAGCCTTGAAATCCATGCCTGCCTTCTCAATATATCAACCTTATAATCTTTGCAAGAGGATAATTCATTTAAAACACCTTTATTTGGGGCTTCAAGATTAATGCTCATTCTTGTCGAGACTTTTGAAGCTTGTTTAATCAGTTCATAGGATGTGCCTGGCAGAATCTTGAAATGGATATAACCTTTAAATTTGTAGTCAAATCTTAGTTTGAAAACAGTTTCAAGCATTTTTTCTGTAACAGTGTCTGGATCTTTTGAAATCCCAGAGCTTAGGAACAAGCCTTCTACTCTAAGGGTTTTATGAAGATGGATAAACAAAGAAGCTAATTCATCTGGCTTGTAAGATGCCTTCTTTTTTCTGCAGCCAGAGGCATTTCCGCAATATTTGCAGTCAAATTTGCAGGAATTGTCCATAAGTGTCTTGAATAATCTGCATGTCTTGTGCTCTGCTTTTGCATGATATATGCCTCCTAAGCCAGAATTAACTTTTACTTCGCAGGCTTTAGGCCCGCAGCTGTCATATTCTCCTGAATGTGTAAGAATCTTGGCTTTTTCTAAGATATCCATAGAAATAAGATAATTTAATTATTTATATACTCTGTGCCTAAATGTCCAGTGGTTTAAAAACCCAAACCCTTTTATAATATTGGGCAATAATAAACTTAAAAATCGTTGAAATGGGTTTCTTTTTATGCTTATTTTTTCGATAAAAATGGAGTTGATATTATGTCTAAGGTTAAGAAAGGAGATAAGATAAAAGTTGATTATACTGGAAAATTAGATGATGGCACTGTTTTTGATACTTCTGAAGGCAAAGCACCATTAGAATTTGAAGCAGGTGCTGGCAAAATAATAAAAGGATTTGATAACGCTGTTATGGGAATGGAAGTAGGAGAAGAAAAAGAAGTTAAAATAGAACCAAAAGATGCTTATGGAGATCCTAATCCTAATATGATGAAAAAGATTCCAAGGGATAAATTACCACCTGAACCTGCTCCAAAAGAGGGTATGATGCTTGCGTTAAAGACGCCTGATGGAAAACAGTTTCCAGCAAAAATAACTGAAGTCAATGACAAAGAGATAACAATTGACCTAAATCATCCATTAGCTGGAAAGACCTTGAATTTTAAAATCAAAGTAGTAGATATTACTGCTTCTTAATTTTTTTATTTTTAATAAAACGAAAGTAATTTATATTCCATTTACCAATTTCTTAAAAATGATTGATGAATGCTATGAAAAAGCAAAAGAGGTAATAAGGCAGTGCTCTACTAAGCATGGCTTATTTGCTTCTGCAGGAAAAAGAGGATACAATGCAATATGGGCAAGAGACAGCATGATTTCTTTGATAGGAGCAAGCTTGGTTAAGGAGTTCAAAGACCAGTTTAAAAAAAGTTTAATAACATTAGGAGATCATCAAAGCAAAAAAGGCCAAATTCCTAATGCTGTTGATAAATGGAGCGAAAGAAAGCCTCATGTTGATTTTGCATCAATTGATTCAAGCTTATGGTATATTATTGGCCATTATATTTACAGTATAAGATATAATGATCATTCTTTGTTCAAGAAATACAGAATATCAATTGAAAAGGCGCTATTCTGGCTAAGCTGCTGGGACATGGGCGAGAATGGGCTGTTAGAGCAGCTGCCTACAACAGACTGGCAGGATGCTTTTCCTCATAAATACGGCCAGACAATAAATACGCAGGCATTATATTATAAAGCTCTATCTCTAGCTGGTGAAAAAAAAGAAGCAAATAAACTAAAATTTATGGTAAATGAACATGAAGAAACAAAATTATGGAATGAAAATTTTTATTTCTCTTACAGATGGAAAAACCATAATAAATATAAAGAAGTTGGCGATTGGTTTGATTCTTTAGGAAGTTTATTGGCAATTATTTTTGATCTAGCTGATAAAAAAAGAGCAGAAAAAATTGTTTCTTATATAGAAAAAAATAAAATAGATATGCCTTATCCTGTTAAAGCAATCTATCCTCCTATTAAGAAAGGAACAAAAGAGTGGCAGGATTATTTTGAAGACTGCGATGCAAGAGAACCTTATCATTATCTGAATGGTGGGATATGGACTTATATAGGAGGATTTTATGTATTAAGCTTAATCAAATTAAAAAAATTCAAAAAAGCAGAAGAAGCATTGAAGAAGATTGCGAAAGCCAATATAGAAGGAAATTTTCCTGAGTGGATCAATCCTTTGACAAAAGAGTCTCATGGAGACCTGCAGGCATGGAATGCCGGACTTTATATTTTGGCGTATGAATCTTTAAAGAAGAAGAAGGTCTTATTTTAAATCTAATTTTTCTTTTGTTATATCCACCATCTTTTTTGAGATATCCCTGTAATCAAGATTTTTAACTGCATGCTCCCTTGCCTGTTTTCCCATCTTTTCTCTTATCTTGTCATCTGTCAGCAGTTTTAAAGTATATTTCTTTAGATCCTCTACATCTGCCCTATATGCAAATGTCTTTGGCTCTTTAAATTTTATAATATCCTGCTTTTCAAAACCCATTGAAGGATAGACCCATTCCTGGCTTAATTTGATCTCTTCAGCAACTTTAGCAAGAAAACCTGTTTTTTTGTGGACTATTGTTTCAGAAGGCCCCATCTTATTGATTGATATGACAGGCCTGCCGCAGGCCATTGCTTCAACCTGAATCATGCCAAATCCCTCTAGTCTTGAAGGAGCAGCATAAATATCTGTTGCATTCAGCATATGGATCATAAACTCCTGGCTAAAGCCGTCGTTTATAAAAATAACCTTGTCTTTTATCCCTAATTTTTCAGCCAGCTCCAGCTCCCTCTTTCTCCAGCTGTTTGCACAGTCGCTTGGCCATGATTTGCATATATATTTCCAGTCCTTAAATTCCTTGTTAACTTCTGCAAGAGCCATTATCATCTCCTGAGCCCCTTTTGAGGTTGTGTCCCCTCCTATTGTCAGTATCATCTTTTCATTTTCTTTAACACCAAACAGCTCCCTGATTGCATTGTTATTTTCAGGATTATCTACAGGCCTAAATCTTTCTGTATCTATCCCAATATGCATAGGAATTATCTTGCTGATATCAACGCCGTCTCTCTTGTATATCTGCCTCACCCATTCGCTTGTTGTGAACATCAGGTCAAGTTTATTAAATTCATCCTGGTAATTTGCAACCCACCCATCTGAATTAAACCATGGGACAGGCTTTATTCCATGCTTCAAAGGCTCTTTAATAATATGAGGGACATTTCCCCAGAATCCAATGCCATAAACTACATCAGGCTTCAGATGCTTAAGATAAAAGATTTTTTGCATGCTGTCCCTGAAATGGCAGGGAATAGCTGCTTCTCCAGAATTCAAAATACCTTTGTAAAGCATGTCTCCTTGGAGACTTTGTCCGTCTGGTTCAGGCGGATACGCATAAAGCACAAGACATTTCATATTTTCCCTTTTGTTGTGAATGCCTCTAATTTCCTGCAGCAACTGTATTCAAAGCTGTCCATCTTAAATCCATAAATTTTATGGATTAACTCCCTTTTGGCATTAAAATGATTATCTCCTAACTTTATAAATTTATCTGAATTTTTCTTAGCATAGCAAATCTTGCCTTTCTTTTTGTATGAGAAAAAAAAGATAATTTTTGCTGATAAAATGCCTTTTTTCAGCATTTTTATCACTGCCTTATTAACATCTTTATGCCTTTTATGGCCATATTCCCCGTTTTTGCCATGGGTAAAGATAAAATCATAATTCTTGTTTGCATGCTTTTTTATTTGCCTTATTACTTCGTCTGCAGGAATATCATTTAGTTTTTCATCTTCCAAGTTTGACATAAAGCACTTTGCCCTGAATACCCTGCAGGCCTTTCTGAATTTAGGAGCCCTGTCCTTGTCATTTTTTCTGCACAGGCTTATTATTGCTGTGTTCCAATTATTCTTATTTTTGAGAAGAGTTCCACCCATCCAGATTGTTTCATCATCAGGATGAGCTATTATAACCAAGATCTTTTTTTTCATTTTTGATAGAATAATGAAGCTGCACCCAGCACAGCTATATCTTTTTTATCAGAAACAGTTATTTTTGTATTATTTAACACCTTTTTATAGGCTGTTTTTTTCAATGAAGCACGCATTATCTTCCCAAAAAACTTGTAAGCTTTTGAAACAGAGCCTCCGATAACTATAATTTCAGGATTAATTGCATTTATGATTATCGATAAAGCATTGCCAAGATGTTTTCCATATTCCTTAAATATGTTTTTTGCAGATGAATTATTTTTAAGAGCCTTTTGAAAAAGAGCTTCTCCGCTTATCCTGAATTTATTTTTGAAGAATTTTCCTGAACAGTAATATTCTATATCTTTATTCTGATAAGGGATCTTTCCAAACTCTCCTGCAGCTCCATCATGACCTGAATAAAGTTTTCTGTTTATGATTATTCCTGCTCCAACTCCTGTGCCAATAATAAGGCCAACAATATTGCTGTATCTTTTTGCCTTCCCAAATAATTTTTCTCCTAAAACAAAGCAATTAGCATCATTGTTTATAATGACAGGCACTTTAAATTTCTTTTCCAGCACCTTTTTTAAAGGCACTTTAACCCAGGATTTTATATTTACAGATTCATATAATATGCTTGTTTTTGGATCGACTATTGCAGGAACTCCTATGCCAATACCTTTTACATCAGAATTAAACAACTGCTCAATAATCTGGATAATCTGTTTTAATACTTTATTTTTTGATGACTTGGCATGAACTCTTTCTGTGATTATTTTAGTAATCCTTTTATTTTTGACAATTCCTGCTCTTATTTTAGTGCCGCCAACATCTATACCAATCATTTCCATGTATATTTATGAAATTTTGTCATATATAAATATATTGTTGGCATAATGTTTTTATATTCTAAAATAAAATCTAGAATAAATGAAACTCAATATTTTCAAAACAAAAAAAGAAGCTGCTTTTGCTGCTGCTAAAAAGGCTGCAGGAATACTAAATAAAACAATTGCTTCTAAAGGCTATGCAAATTTTATTGCAGCAACAGGCGTTTCTCAGTTTGAGCTGCTTGACAATCTGATAAAAAAATTCTCAATTGACTGGTCTAAGATTTCTATGTTTCATCTTGATGAGTATATTGGTATATCAGATTCGCATCCTGCGAGCTTCCGCAGATATCTTAAAGAAAGAATTATTGATAAAGTTAGTCTAGGAATGGTATATTTCATAAAAGGTGATTCTGAAGACCCAAAAAAGGAATGTGAAAGACTGGGTAAGCTGATAAAAGGCAAGGAAATTGACCTAGCTTTTTTAGGTGTCGGAGAAAATGGACATATAGCATTTAACGAGCCTCCTGCTGATTTTCACACTGAAAAGCCTTTTATTATTGTTAAACTTGACAAACGAACCAGAATGCAGCAGCTGAAAGAAGGCTGGTTTTCCAGGCTTTCTGAGGTTCCAAAAAAAGCTATTTCAATGTCAATAAAACAGATAATGAAATCGAAAAATATAATCTGCATAGCTTATGATAAAAGAAAAGCGCAGGCAGTCAGAGACTGTTTTGGAAAAAAAATTTCTCCTGTTAATCCTGCATCAATATTGCAGAAAAATAAGAATGCATTCATTTATTTGGACAAGAATTCTGCATCATTAATTTCTTAACCTTTATAAATAACCTCCTTATTTATTAACCTATGGGAGACGAACTAGGTGGATATAAGAAAAGGATGGAGAGAAGAAAAAAAATCCATTATGTAGGGCCAGGTATGTCTCTTCAACACTATTATATTGAAGACCGAATAGGTGAAGGAAGGGTTGCTAATATCTTTGTTGCAAAAGATACAACTACTGGAGAAAGGGTTTCTATCAAAGCTGTAAGGCCGGAAACATATATTGACAGAAGAAGAGACGAATTAATTGAAAGATTCAGAAGAGAAGCAGAGATATTATCAGAATATCATCATCCTAATCTTATTAATCTTAGATATTTTGGAGAAGATGGGAGGACATTATTCTATGCATTTGATTATATAGATGGCAGAGATTTATCTGAATTGATCAGAGCTTGCAAAAAACAGAATAAATATTTCGGACAAGAGAGAGCAGTATCAATGGCAATAACAATAGCATCTGTTTTGGAAGGCCTTCATAAAAAAGGTATATTTCACCGCGATTTAAAATCTGAAAATATTATGGTTGAAGATCCTGATAGATTTATTTTAATAGATTTAGGTTATAGCAAAATCACTGAAGATGACCCTCACTTAACTAAATTAGGAGACATATTAGGAACAGCTGAGTTCATGCCTCCTGAAGAGTTATCTGGAAAACCATTTGATGCAAGAGGGGATATCTATTCATTAACAACAATCCTTTATGAAGCTCTTTGCAATAGAACTCCTTTTGTGCTAGAAGGGGGTAATGATTCACTGATTAATTTGGTTGCAAGAAAACGCGACAAAAAAGCTCCTGATATCAAAATATTTAATCCAAATCTTGATTCTAAATTAAATGTCGTTGTTATGAAAGGACTTGAAAAAGATCCTGAAAAAAGATATCAGGATTGCGAGGAAATGATAACGGATTTAGAAGAAGTTCAGAAAAGGATTGCTGCTTAGATAAATCTATTTAACATTTTTAAAAGGATCAAATTCGTATTCTCCTGCTAATCTAGGGCTGCCTAATTTATAACTTCTATTAATCTGAATACAAAATGTCTTTTCAATATTATTATGAGTTAAATCATCAATCCTGCTGGGACTCAACCCTCTTTTTACTAATCTATTTATGAAACGAGGAATAAAAGGCAGTCCAGGAATTCCAGAAGCATAGGTTGGATTTCCATTCCTATCAAGATCTTTTCCTAATTTTTCAGCCAAGGTATGAGGAGCATGATCTGATTCAATCCAGTCAATCCTTCCGTCTATCAAGGCCTGCAGCATCTTTTCCTGCATTTCTATTGGTCTTAATGGAGGATTCATCTTAAGATATAATCCATTTTCTCCCATCATCAGGCTATTATAAAGCATTGCATGATGAGGAGTTAATCCACAGGTAATCTTAAATCCTACATCTTCTCTTGCAATCTCTATTGTTTCAAGAGTCTCAGGAACAGAAACATGGCAGACATGGAATGTTCCTTTAAAACCTGAATTTTCTGCATAGGTGATTTGATCCATTACAGATTCAACCTCTGCTTTAGGAGGCCTGGCAATTGTATGAGTAAAAGGATTTTCAGGATTCCATAATCTGGAATCCATATAAGCTTCTTTTTCACAATGAACAGCTAATACACCTTCATAACCAAGTTCACTAAGAGTTTCATAAACTAATCTTTGTTTTTCTTCCTCAATAATCTCCAAATCTCCTACTGATTTGCCTGCAAACATCTTCAGTCCAACAACTCTCTGTTTTTTTAATCTATGATCATTATAAATTTCAATAATCTTTTTTATCTGCTCAGGGTCAGGAGTTACTCCAGCATACAGTCCATGCCATATCTTGAATTTTGGATGCTCTCTTTTTAATTCTTCTATTGCATGGTCAGCTAATTTTATTCTATCTTCTATTGTTTCTCTAGAAACAAGTTCAGGAGAAGTATTTGGCATCTCAAAAACAGCATCTACTCCTGCTTTCCAAGCAACATACAATCCGTGCTTTACTGTTTCCTTATGCCTTTGCTTCTGCCCATCTCTCAAATGTACATGTGGATCAATCATTCAAAATCACCAATATCAATCTTATGTTCTTTTAAATATTCCAAGCTAAAGAATGTTCCATCTTGGCATGTTAATCTGTTTCCGCAGACACACTCAGAACACATACCTATTCCGCACATATTATTTGTTTCTATTGAAGCATAGATATCTTTAGCGCTTGCTCCCAACTCTTCCTGAACCTTCATTGCTTTTTTCATCAAAGGAACAGGCCCTATATTATAAAATGCAGCTTCTTTTGGATTATCTAAGCTTCCTTTCATAACATCAACTGCCCTTCCAGGAGTTCCATTGTCTGTTATAGGATACAAAGCAGCATATTTTCTTATTTCATCATCTAAAACAACCTGATCAACAGAAGTAATTCCGTAATAAACAGAAACATCTTTTCCTTCTGCTTTCAATTTCTTTGCAAGCCCTGGAACAACAGCAATCCCTGTTCCTCCTGCTACAATACAGACTTTTTCTTTCTCAGTTGAAGGAGCTTCTGCACCATAAACTCCTCTTATCATTAATCTGTCTCCTTTATTTAACTTAAATAATGCATTAGTGACTAATCCCTTTTTTGCTTTTTCATCATATTCTCTTCTTCTAACAACAAATGTCAATGGATCATTTTTAGCAATAGAAAATGGTTTTTCTCCAACATCAGGAACCCAGATAAATACAAACTGGCTTGATTTATAATCAATCTTTCCCTCGAGCGTAAATACTCTTAAATTATCTCCTCTTTGGTCTATATTTGTTATCTTATAGGGCTTATATTCTGCAATTCTTTCTTTAGAAACAAAAAAATGGTCAGCAAGACAAGTATATTTTTCAGCATCTCTTTTCAATGCAGATATATACTTTGCTCGTTCTAATAAAGCTAATGATGTTTCTCTTTGCTGCGCCTGTCTCTCTAATATAATAGTATTTTCTCCTGACAAGTCAGCAGAAACAGTTACATATCCTCTTTTTTTTGGAACAACTCTTGCAATAACACTTCCTACTCCAATGACATTTGCTCCTGCTTCTCTCATCCTTCTGACATCATATCCTGTTGTTATTCCACCCATGCCAATAATTGGAATATCATCTTCAACAGCTTTTCTTATCTCAGCTATTTTTTCTAATGCAACCTCTTTTATCCATCCTCCTGATTTACCTCCTTTATGGCCTTTTGGATTATACAATAAAGGTCTGCCTGTGTGAGGTTCTTTATATACAACAGGACCTACTGTGTTTATTGCAGCAATAGCATCTGCTCCATTCTCTACAGCTGCTAGTGCAATCTCTCCAATATTATCAACATTAGGAGTTAGTTTTGGGATTAGAATTGCATCTGTTACTTTTCTTAATTCTTTCATGTATTCTGCTACAATCCTTGCATCGCTTCCAATGCTTGCTCCAAATCCTTCTTTTGCATGCGGACAGGAAAAGTTAAGCTCTAAAAAATCTGCAATAGGCTCAAATTTTTTTATCAATTTAGCAAAATCATCAATAGAATCAGCAGATAATGAGATGTCTAGATATGCTCTTAAAGCTCTTCTTGCAAGCAAAGCATATAATTCTTCATAGCCTTTTTCCATCCCAGGATTTCTTAATCCGACTGCATTCCCAAAATTTCCTACACTATCTTCAACAATAATTATTTCTCTATTTCCTGGATTAGGCCTGACCTGATAACTTTTTGATGTGATCATTTCAATCTCAGGAATATGTTCATCAACAAATTCAATCATTGCAGGCTTTGTTGTAAATATTCCAGAAACAGTTGCTAATTTGATTCTATCCTCAAGCAAGAAATTCATC
Source organism: Candidatus Woesearchaeota archaeon (assembly GCA_019322815.1). Taxonomy (GTDB): domain Archaea; phylum Nanobdellota; class Nanobdellia; order Woesearchaeales; family WJKL01; genus JAHWIB01. The sequence continues at coordinate 30,367 of JAHWIB010000009.1, forward strand.
CTTTTTTCTCTAACCATTGCTGTTATAGCATCCATCAAATTCCCCTACAAACTAGAATAATCAATCATTTATATATTTTATTTTTATCTATCGTCGTGAAATAGGGACGAAAAAAAAGAAAAAAATTAAGCTGCTGGTTTATAATTAATTAGTTCATTTAGTTTTGCAAGTTTTTCAACAGATACTTTAGCATAATCATCTGGTGCTTTTCCTCCTCCTTTTGCCCAAGGATGTGTTATTCCAGATGAACTGTTGATTCTTGCCAATTCCAAAGGATATCCAGCTTCTCTTAATACTGCAACTACTTCTGAAGCATCTCCTCCTTGTCCTCCTTCACTTTTCTTGCCAGCTCCTGGTATAAGCAAAGGAACATCTACTCCAGAACTTACGATTAATCTTGCAATCTCATCTAATTCTTTTAGATAATTTGCTCCAACAACTGCTCCTATTCCAGGATTGTCTCTTGCCCAGTCAATTATCTTATGAACAACAGCCATATAAAGAGGTATTATACAGCTGCTCTCTTTAACTAGTTTCCCCATTAATCCTCTTTCTTCAGAAGCATAAACAATACACCCTGCTCTTTTTTCTCCAAGCTCATCGCAAAACTTCTCTAGATCAGAAATGACCATCAAGTCCTGAAAATCTTTTGCACCATCATTTGATGTTCTGCATAAAACATAAACTCCTTTTCCATCTTCATCATTACAATATCTTGCAGCCTGCTCTAGATCTTTAGGATTTCTTCCTGCAAATGGCAATACAGAATCATACCCCATATAAGGAGCAACAGTTACAGAATCAGCATTCCAAGCTTCAAACCCTTCTGCAGCATAATTCTCGCTTGACTTTGCAATATCTCCTCTTTTATAATCCAAACATATAGGAATCTCTTCAAACATATTTTTCCATGTTCTGACAACTCTTGCCAAAGCTTTATCACCCTCAAAACTTTCACTATTTTTATCTTCTGTTATGTTATGCCTGACATAAAATCCTTGATTTGGTTTAGCTAATCCAGGATATTCTCCTTGTCTTGCCATCTCTTCAAAAAGGTCCTTTATAAAAAAAGGAATTTTTCGCACATTTCCATGTTTCAATGGCATTGCAGAAATAACAGGATCCAATCCCATGCACGCAATACTTCCAGTTATTTTTGCTGATTGTCTTAGTTTATCTAGATAGTTCATTTTTTATCACCCTTCTAATAATTCTTTAACAGTAATTTTCTTAAATCTTTTCGAGAGTCTGTCTGCAATCTCCTCCTGCATATCAGGATATCCATTAATCAAAACATTCCTTGCCTTTGCAACTGTTTTTGGATCACTGAATAATTCCCAAAATTTTTCCAGGCCTGCGTCAGTTCTTAACATGTTTTTTGCCCAAGCACCTTTATCCTTTAGTCTTTCACAAAGAGATCCATAAAGGCTCTGATCTATATATCCAATATCCATAAGCATCTTCCATGCATTCTCATCCAGCGGAACAACACTATCATTTGGGATTTCTAATTCATCCATCATCTTTACACCATCTTCTCTTCTATCAACATAAAAGCATGTATAGACAATCTTTCCATCATTTTCATTTATAGTAGGATACCATTTTTTTCCAATAGATGAGCCTTCATTATTCAAATCTGCGACCCAAACAACTCTTTTTCCTTTAACATCTGTTGATCCTAAAATCTTTCCGTCTTTATATACTTTGATATGCGGCTTTTTCAAAGCAACTGCCACAGGATTAGAAAAATCCCAATCTCTTGACTCTCCTCCTCCTATTGCATCAAATTCAGTAACACCTACTTCTGCTCTAATTATTCTGCATATTGATTCTACTGCTTCTGCATAATCCTTTCCATCATTTTCTACCACAACACTTTGAACATAATAAGGACCTATTTGCCCAGAAGTATAAGGAAACCATGTATCTGTAAATTTAGGCTCTTTTTGTTTTACCAAAGCAAGAAGCCCTTGTTTTTGCATTGCTAATTTATATTCTTGACTTAAACTTTCCATATTAAACACCCCAATTATCAGGCCTCATTTTTTCTTTTATATATTTTTCTATGATAAAATGGTTACATTAATAAACATTTGTGGTGATAATTAATCACCATAATAATTAAATAATAGAAAGTAATTTCCATAAGTATGGAGGGAGTTTTAAAAGAATTCAATCTGACAGATAATGAAGTAAAGATTTACTTAACATTATTAGACCTAGGCTCTGCTTTAGCAGGCGAGATAACAACAAAGACAGGAATCCATAGAAGAAATGTATATGATTCTGTTGAAAGGCTGATAAAAAAAGGATTGATTGGGTATATTTCTAAAAACAACAGGAAATATTTCAAAGCAGCAAATCCAAATCATTTCTTTTCTTTATTAGAGGAGGAAAAGGAAAGGCTTGAGCAGAAGGAAAAATCCTTCAAATCAATTCTTCCTCAACTATTGTTATCAAAAAAACTAGCAAAAAACAAGCAGAGAGTAACAATCTTTGAAGGAAAAAAAGGATTAATCACAATATTAGAAGATGTAATTAAAACAGGAAAAGAGAACCTAGTCTTTAGCACAAC
>JAHWIB010000059.1 GCA_019322815.1 Candidatus Woesearchaeota archaeon
TCATATATGGGGCTCAACCCCTTTAGGCATTCTCTATACAACATTGATTGGAGGATTATTTTTTGTAACAATTCCATTAGAATTGCTTTTCATCAAATTCCTAAAAGCAGGTCATTTTTTCTTGCTTGTAATCTCATTTTATCTTTTAGGCCTTTTAGTTTCATTTACAATAAATTATTACATAGGATTAAAGCTTTCAGGATTATCTAAAAAGATAATCTCACCTAAAAAATTCTACAAAACAAAAGGAGTACTTAATAGATATGGTTCATGGGCAATATTTGCATTTAATGTGCTTCCATTGCCTGCACAGCCTCTTGCAGTAATACTAGGTGTTTTCAGATATAATAAAACAAGATTTTATGCACTTTTCATATTAGGCCAACTAATAAAATATACAGCAATGTCTATCTTTATCATATATTTTTGAAAAAATTAATAAATAAGAAACAATTTATCATAAAAATGGGAGACAAAAGGGAGTCAATTGAAATAATTTCACCAAACGACAGCAATATACTTAAATTTGAAAGTATAAAAGATTATTTAGGAAAAAAAGTAGTTTCTAAATCAGGAAAAACAGTTGGTTCTGTCAGGGATGTCTTGTTTACAGACAAAGGTATTAGAGGCATAATTGTTTATAGGTTCTTCTCAAGATTTTATGTTGACAGGACTTTTTTCAATACAGTTGGAAACAAGGCAATGCTTTCTATTAATCCTATTTTGCTATTAAAGGGAAAAGATGTTTTTGATGCAGACGGCAAAAAGCTTGGAAAAGTATCCAGAGTCAAAAGAAAAAGCCATACAAATGATTTTCATTCAATTGTTGTTAAAAAGAGATTTTTCTTAAAAGGTATTGAAATTCCAAAATCTGAAATAGATGTTATGAAAGACAATATTATTTTAAACAAAGTGTATGAATAAAATGAGAGTTAAGAACAAGGTAATAACATCTGATGATATTTTGGGTAAAGATGCTGTTGATTCTGGCGGAGCAATTCTGGGAGTTGTAATCAAGCTGCATATAGATAAAGAACATAAGAGAATAACAGGCATAACAATAGATGAAGGCTTTATGAAACCAAATCTGTTTGTTGGGATTAATTACATCAAGAATTTTGGAGTTGATTCAGTTTTTCTGAGCAGAATCCCGACTGAGAAATATATTGGATTAGTTGTTCTTGATTCAAAAGGAAAAGAAATAGGAGTTGTAAAAAAAGTTAATTCTAAAAGACACAAAGTAAAATCAATCGAGATTTCCAGGGGTTTGAGAGAAAGAGTTCTTGTTTCTTCTTCTGACATCCAGGAGATTGGCGAGAGTGTTATTCTGAAGCCAAACTATAAAACTCAAAAAATAGAAAAAGAGTAAATGATATTTTTAAATTAATATTTTCTAGTACCAAAATATTTTTAAATAAATTCTGATTACTAAAAACAGTATTTCTGAGTCTTGATAGGCGAAAGCCTTTTAATTTCTCGTCGATGTATCTACTGAAAAAGCTAAAAACATATAAATAACCTAGTCTTTCTTACTTTTTTAGGATGGAACCTGAATTTAAAACAAAACAAGAAATTGCTGATTCTGAGTTTGCTTTCAAAGGAAGAGACATTGTTTCAATTAGTGATCTTGCAAGAAAAGAGATAGATTATATTTTAGATGTTGCTGATTGGTTTAAAAGGCAGCACAAAGATAAAAACAGAGCAGAGCTTGAAAAGATTCTTGATGGAGCTGCTATTGCTTCTGTTTTTGTTGAGCCGAGCACAAGGACAAGATGCAGTTTTGAAGCAGCTGCTAAATGTCTAGGAGCAAAGGCAATAGGAATTACTGATCCATCTGCAAGCTCTTTCAAAAAAGGAGAGCCTTTGAAAGATGCACTAAAGATGTTTGAATTTTATGCATCAGCAATGGGCTATGGAGATGCTGCTTTTGTGATGAGGCATCCTTTAGACGGCTCTGCTAGATTTGCAGCAGATAATTTAGATATTCCTTTTTTGAATGGCGGAGACGGCAAGAACCAGCATCCTACCCAGACCTTATTAGATCTATTTTCTATAAAAGAAACCCAGCATATTATTGACGGAATTCATATTGCAATGGTTGGAGACTTAAAGCATGGAAGAACAGTTCATTCTTTAGCAACTGCCTTATCAATGTATAAAGATGTAACATTATATTTTGTTGCTCCTGAAGTTCTGCAGATGCCTTCTTACATAAAAGACATGCTTAAGAAAAAAGAAGTCAAGTTTGCTACATTAGAAAATATTGAAGAAGTTTTAGATGAAGTAAACATCACATACATGACAAGAATACAAAGAGAAAGGTTAAGTGATGAAGACAGAGAAAAAGTGAAAGATGTATACAGATTGAATGCTGCAATGCTTAAAAATGCAAGAACATGCATGAAAATTATGCATCCTCTTCCAAGATATAAGAAAGCTTTAGAGATTGGTTTTGATGTTGATGATACAGAACATGCTGCTTATTATCCTCAGGCATTGAATGGATTGTTTGTCAGAGAAGCTTTGCTTGCTTTAGTTATAGGAAGGATTGGAAGCGGAAAAAAAATATCAGAGCCAAATTATACCTACAGAACAGATTTAATCTGTCCTAATAAAAACTGCATATCAAATGATGAGTTTGAAGGCGTTAAACCTAAATTGATAACAGAAGGCAGAGAAGGATACAGATGTTATTATTGTGAAGCAAGAATAAAGGAGGGGAAAAATGACAAGGTTTGAAGAAATTTTTCAAGATATAAGACGTGTTTTTGAAAAAGGAGACCCAGGACAGCAGGGAATGAGACTGCCTGGAGAAAAAAATGAAGAAAGAAAAGGGCCAATTAAAGAAGTGCTTTTACAAGGCACAAAAGCAAGAGGAGCTGGTTATAGAGTAAGAAAAAGATTAAAAGATCAATTTAGGATTGTTCCTGTAACTTCATCTGAGCAGGAAATTCCAAAATACAGCGATCCGACAATATTATTTTTTGATCTAAAAAAGCTTGAAGGAGTTCCTGAACGTTTTAAACAATATGTGATGGAAAATGAAAATACTAAACTATTAGTAGTGGATGTAGATGGAAGAGAAGATAGTGTAAGCGGTTTTTCTTTTTCAGTGGATACTAATCATTATTTAAAAGGCTTTGAAAGAGACATCGATCCTTCTATATCCAGGATAGTTGCAGAATTATACCTTAATGTAGACAATGCTGTGGATGAAGAAGGTATTGAATTAGGAGGGGAAATAATAAAACCTTATTTTAGAACATCTGCTTTAATAGAATATGACCGAAGCAGAGTCATTTTAGAAGGAATTCTTGCTTCTATTGTTATGAAATTTAACCCGGATGTTATTGCAAGCAGGGAGGTGACAGGAAAACCTCCAGAGGATGATGTTAGAATGTATGAGCTTGCAGAGCCTCTAGCAAAAAGATTAGGTTTAGAAGCAGTTATGATAAAAGAAGATGGAGATAAATATTCTTTACAAGGTGATGTAGAGAAAAAAAGAGTTCTTTTGCTAAAAGATGTTTTAGGAACTGGAGATACAACACAAAAAATAATGGATACATTAGAAGAAGAAAAGGCGCATATTGCCGGCAGCATTGTACTGCTTGACAGAAATGAAGGTGCTTCAAAAAGATTGGGATGGAATAAATATGATATTTATTCTGTAACTGATTTGGATATGTATCAATATGTTGCTGCACAGAAAAAAATATTTGATTTTATTCCAGTTTCAAGAAGATAAATTAAAAATTTAAAAATGAGTTTAAATCTAATAAAACTTTTTAAATTACTCTATTTATTTATTGTATAATGGGCGGGGGAGAGCTTTATAATGAACAGAGAGAATATTTCTTGTCTTTTTTAGCTAGAACAAATCAAAAGCAGAGAACTGTTGAGAATTTAGCTGATTATCTTCCTGTTTATTCTCCGCAGACAGTTGAAGCTGTTAAAAAAGGAAAAAGAGTAAAATTTCTTGATTTAGGTCCTGGGATTGGTGGAGTATTTGTTCCTTTTACTGGTTCATTAGGAGATAAAATAGACTGTGTGATACAAGAGCCTAATCTAGGAATGGCTGTCAATTTCTTTTTTAATTACTTGATGGAGGATCTGCCTCATCAAAGATTAAGGATTGAAAATAAAGAAGTATTTGATTATGATTCTGAAGGCTTTGATTTTATTTTATCTTCACATTCATTTTATTATCTGCCTGAATGGGAAAATACAGTGCAGAAAGTATATGATTCATTAGTTCCAGGAGGGGCTGCCTGCATTGTATTAGGCAGCAGGGAAAGCAATCTTATTGAATTAAGAGCAAAATTTTTCCCTGAATTATATTCAGCTGCTCCTAAAACAGCAGAGGATTTAGAAGCTGTTTTAGATTCAATGAAAATTCCTTACAAATCATCTTTAGTTCATTCTAGAATTGATGTTAGTGATGGTGTGGATTTTGAGAAAAGTCTTAAAAGAGTTGGAACTTGGGAGCCTTCATTAGATTCTTTACTTTCTTTTATGTTAAGAACAGATTTTACTAAATTAAATCCTGAAATGCAGAAAAGAGTAAGAGCAGCTGTTTATTCAAGAGCTGATAGAAGATATCTAAGTTTAACAGATAAAGCAATATGGATAGAAAAGCCTGGAAGATATGAAAGAGAAGATGCTGCTGAAATTGGACGTGAGAAGTTTACCTTAGGTGATTTTGTTGAGAAATTCAGACCAATGATTGAAAATCAATTTGGAGAAGATGTTGCTTTTTTAAGCCCTGGGTTGAGAGAAGCTTATTATTCAATATTAGCATTAGATTGTGTTTTAACACATCCTCTCTCTAGATTATCTATAATGAGCAGAAATAGTGCTTTAGTTACACAGGATGATGATGCTCGGCCTACCCCTATATTAGGGCAGAGAATCAATGATTTTTGGATAGTTGATCCTGAAAATAAGGGATTTAAGGATTGTCCTGGATTACAAGGAGAGATGTATACTCTTATGTTTACTTTAAGTCATGATACACAAACATTCTTAATTGAAGCTTTATATCAAGAATATGACTTTTTATCTGAAGAAGATAAAAGAGATGTTACAAGCAAAACAGATTTTTTTGGATTAATCTTAAATATTTTTGATAGGTTTAAACACAATCAAGTGTTTTCTAACAGGCATAATGGTGCAACATTATTAGGATTATATTTAATGTCTGAGTTTTTAGACAGAGAAAAGTTAAAAACGCCTAAGAAAGTTACTCCTAAACTGGCTGAGTATTATAGAGAGTTGGGGATTAATATTTGATGTCATAGATATATTTATATATAATTTAATTCTAAAGAAGATTTATGAAACAAGCAGAGTTTTGGAAGAAAAAACCTGTAAAGGAGTTATTGAAAAAAACAAATATCTTTGCAAAAAGAAGTTTAAAGTTAATTAAACAAAGAAAACTTAAAACAATTCTTGATTTAGGCTGCGGCAGAAGCAGAGATCCTGTCTTTTTTGCAAATAATGGTTTGGTTGTAACTGCATTGGATGTCTCTAAGAATAGATTAGAGACTTTGAAAAGACAGAATATTAAAAATATAAAAATTGTACAGCAGGATATTAGAAATTTAAAGTTTCCAGAAAATTCTTTTGATGTAATATATGCTCATCTAAGTACACATTATTTTGATGATAAAACAACAACAAAAATTTTTGATAAATTATATAAGATTTTGAAAAAAGATGGATTGTTTTTAGTTAAGTGCAAATCAACTGATGATGTAATGTATGGAAAAGGGAAAAAGATTGAAGATAATTTTTATATTCTGGAAGGTCATGCAAGACATTTTTTTGATAAAGATTATATGAAAGACAAACTTAGAAAATTTAAGATTCTCAAAATCAGAAAATCTACCTCTATGTATAAGAGGAAATCTCATTTTATTGAAGCAGCAGCTGCAAAATAGAGATATTTTAAACTTCCTTAGCCATCTCCCACATCAATTTAAAATATTTCCTGTAAGAATTAGCAACCTGCTCATCTTCTATTAATATTCCAATCGGATCTTCTGATAATATCAGCATTCCTACTTTGTTTGCGTAGATGTTGATAGCCATTGGCGAGTCAAATTCTCTTGGCATTAATCTGACTTCTGTAAATTTGAGTTTTGACAACTGTTTTGCTCTTTTGATGTCTTTTTTATCCAGGATTAATCTATCTGTTACCTTTACTTTTATTCTTTTCTTGTGAAAGATTTTTAAGTAATCCTCAATCATATCAATCTCTGTTGTGCTAAAGACTAGGTTCTCTTTTCCTGTTTTAATTACATCTTCTAATATTG
>JAHWIB010000060.1 GCA_019322815.1 Candidatus Woesearchaeota archaeon
CAGTTGCCTTGCCGCCTTCTACTAATGATTCTACTGTGTCTTTTGCCATTTTTCTTCGAAAAATGTCAAACCTTATTCGCTTGCGCTCATAAGTTTAGCCATTTTAATGTGAAAATTAGATATTTATTTATAAATATAACGCAAAATTACTCTTTTTTTATTTCCTCTTTCTCTTCTTCTTCAGTCTCTCTTCTTATCACCTTAACACTGTCCATCTTAACTGTTATTGGAATAGGAACAGCTGCTTCTAATAATTCAACAACAACCTCTTCCTTTGCCTTGTCTATCCTGGTTACTTTGGCATTTTCTCTCTTAAACGGTCCTGCTATAATCTCAACAATATCATTCTTTTGGATATTCATCTCAACCTTGACCTGCTCTAACATATGCTCAATTTCACTGTAATCAACTTCTTTTGGCAGGATGCCTCTAGCATAAGGAACATTAAATGCAGCTTGCTCTGCATCTACTCTTGTTCCTGCTTCTAAAAAGATATAGCCTCTCATGCCATGAGGCCTTATGATAGATAAAACACTAAGCTTCTTTTTCTGGGCATTTGAAACAACGAAATCCATAACCTGGTCTTCCCTATTTGCAGTTGTTCTCAATGCATATATTATTGGTTTTGTTTCTTCCATTTTAATCATATTTTCTAATAATGTTTTTAAATATTTCTAAAATAAAAACTGTTTTATCATCTGTATTATAAATCCAACCACACCTATTACTATAATTCCTAATCCTGAAACCTTAACTATGGTCTTGAACTCATCTCTAGTCGGCTTTTTTGTAACAATCAATACTCTTTTTGATTCCCTTACAAAATTCTTAAATTTCCTCCATAAAGTGGGTTTAATCTCCTCTTCCATTTTTAAATGAGAAAAAATAAATGTATATAAACTTTGTGCTTTTTAAGCTCAGTAGAAAACCCAAGGCTTTTAGCCAAATTTTTCTAATATTAGGGTCATAAGACTTTATTTGATGCTCGATAGAAGTATTTACAGCAATTTTGCTTAATTTATCAAAAGAAAACTCGAGCAAGAAAAATTTAGGATTTCTACTGAGCTGCTTTTTAAGAAGAAAAAGAAAGAATTTAATCTACAAACTCTATTCCTAATTCATTTTCTATATCTTTTTTCCTTTTATCAGACAGTCTCTTTTCAGGGCCAAATATCTGGGTGCTCTTAACTCCAGTTATAACAAGCATAGTCCTAATTGTTCCTTCTAAATCTTTATAGATTTGTGCTCCCCAAATAATCTTAGCATCATCATTTAGCCTTTCTGATATTACTTCAACAACCTTTCTTGCTTCATCTAAAGTCATGTCTTCTCCGCCAGCAACATTGATCAATGCGCCTGTCGCTCCTGTTATATCAACTTCCAGCAAAGGATTATTTATAGCCTTTTCAACAGCTTCAGCTGCTCTGTTTTCAGTATCTGACTCTCCAACACCAATCAAAGCAACTCCACCATTTCTCATGACCGCCTTAATATCTGCAAAATCTAAGTTTACTAATCCAGCTTTTGTAACTAATTCAGCAATTCCTTTTACACTATTTGTCAAAATCTCATCAGCTACTTTAAAGGCAGTATGCAATGGCAGATCAGGAGCTAATTCCAGTAATTTATCATTTGGAATGACAATCAAAGTATCTACAATCTGCTCTAATTTTTCTAGCCCAATTACTGCATTTTCATATCTGACATGCCCTTCCATTGCAAAAGGAATTGTAACAACCCCTACAGTCAAAGCACCCATCTTTTTCGCAATATCTGCAATAACTGGAGCGCTTCCTGTACCAGTTCCGCCGCCTAATCCACAGGTGATAAATACCATATCAGAGCCATATAATGATTTTTTGATATCATGCTCATTTTCTTTTGCAGCTTCTTCTCCTAACCTTGGGTTGCTGCCAGCACCCATGCCATTTGTTGTTTCTCTTCCAATCAATATCTTCTTATCAGCGCTTGTATACAATAAGTCCTGAGCATCTGTATTAACAGCAATAGTCTCGGTGCCTTGGATTCCAACCTCTGTTATCCTGTTTATTGTATTGTTTCCTCCTCCGCCTGTTCCAACTACCTTAATCTTTGCTTTTTGCTTGCTTAGCATCTCTTCTAATTCAGCATCTATAGCATTATTGGATGTTGAAGGAGCAGACTGAAAAACAGGCTCACTTAATTTTTCAGGTTTAGGAGGCTGTGAAACCTCAACTGGTTCTGGCCTAATTTCCTGAGGTTTTGGTTCAGAAGTTTGATAATCAGAATTTTCAGATCTTATTTCGTCAGTATTTTGAAAATCATCCACTTTTAAGCACCTCTCATTTTTTCCAAAAATTATAAATCTAAACTACTATATAAATATTGTTATTCTAGAATGAATAAAATTATTTACTCTCTTTTATAACAAAATTCAGTTTTTTAACAGAAGGAACTAATTCAATCAATTTTTTGCTTATATTTTCTTTAATTTCCTTAGGTATTTCTTTTTCTATTTTTACTTCAGCAATATTTTCTTTTAATTCAGCCTCAACTTTAAGCCCCAATACAATCCTTAAATAAGATTTTATTTTTTCTTTGTCATCTGTAACAATTTTATTTGCTTTTATTTTATAGATAATATCTTTTCCAGACAAAGGATGGTTAAAATCAACCAAGCATCTGCCGCCGCCAACTCTTCTTATAAGGCCTAAAACACCATCAACATTAACTTCTAATCCAGGCTGAGGGTCAATGCTCTGTTTCCTAAAAGCACTGACCGGGATCATTCTAATCAATTTAACATCCTTTTTCCCAAAAGCATTTTCAGCTGTTAATTCAACAGTATATTCTTTGCCTGTCTCTTTGCCTTCCAGCCCATCTTCTAATCCTTTCAGAATCTGGCCTTCTCCAATGCACACAACAATAGGTCCGTACTGTATCTTAGCAGCATGAATGTTGTTCTTTTTAGCTGTTTCCTCATCAGTTGTATCAAAAACAATATTATCCTCTTTAGTCATGCCTGTATATTCAACCTCTACAAAATCTTTTTTCTTTATCGTTGGCATAAGAATAGGTTTTTTTACTATTTTATTTAAAGCTTGCTATTTTTCTTCTTAACAAATTCCAGAATCTTCTCAGCAGCTTTCTCAGGAGAAATCTCTGTGGTGTCAACAACTAAATCATAATGCTTTTTATCATAAGGATCAATATTATAATATTCTTTATATCTTTTCTGCTCAGAAACTTTTCTTGTTTTCATATTCTTCTTAGTATTTTCCATATTCACATTGTGTTCCTTTCTTATCTTATCAGATAATATTCGTTTTGCTCTTTCTTCAAAATCAGCATCTAAAAAAATCTTAATTGAATTTGGAATAAAATGAAACCCTAATCTTGCATCAATAACAAAATCATCCTCTTTTCTTCCTAAATCAATCTGTCTTTGGTCAACCTCTTCATCAAAGCTCCTGTCTTTTTCTTCTAATTTGCCTAATTCCAATAAGGATATTCCTCTTTCTTCTGCAATCTCCCTTTGAAAGTCACCCATTGAATAATGTTTATAACCAAGCTGTTTAGCTAATAATTTTGCAACAGTTGATTTACCAGAACCAGCTGTTCCGCCTATTGTTATTCTCATTTTAAAAGAAAAATCAACTATTAATATATTAAATTTTCTTATTTTATGGGTATGTCCCAAGTCGCCAATTGGCAAGTGAGCTAGGATGCTTATCGTAAGACAGCATCATCAGCTGATATATTTATTTTAATAGTAGTCTCAGCTGAGCGAACGAGACTTGGGACAGACCTTATTTTATATATTATTTTTTCATAATACTTAAAAATAACTTCCTTGTTCAGCTTATTTTAGGAGTGTATTATGGAAGAAAAAACATATAATATAACACAAAATCACCACATATTAGATAGTTTATTCTTTAATCATGATAGAAATCCTCCTCATCATAGCTCTTTATACACTACTTTAATATTGCTTTCTCTTGCTTCTGAAAAAGGATTTCATGATGAAGTTTGTCCAAAAGAAATTGATGAAAGAATATGGCTTGAAAAGAAATTAGAAATTATAGGGCATGATGTCCTTGAACATGACGGATTAGTAATTGCTCCTGGAGTATTGCTGCAAAGCCTGGCTGACAATCACATTCCTCCTAACATGATAATTACTAAAGTTGATACTAGATTTGCATATCCTTTATTAGTCCCTGTTGATAAAGGAAGTAAAGAGCTAAGAGTTGAAGTTTCTGAAGAAAAATCCCCTGATAGTCCAGCAGTAACTTATAATGTAAGATTTTATACTTCTGATTTATATGGGCAGCAGATACAGCCGGTAAGGTCAATGGAAGTAATTGCCTTTCCAGATGAAGTTTCTCCTGAAGAGATATTTGAAAAATATGTTAAAGAAATTTTTGATAAATCTAAGAAGCACAAAAGTGACCAGCCGGTGCACAGCTTAACCCATGATACATATATTTCAGCAGATGATGATGAATGTTATTGGAGCAGCATACAAAACAAGATACCATTTAGAAGGAATAGAAGTATCTCTCAATTAGAACTGCTTGCAAAAATTCCAAGAATTTTATCAAAAGAATCTGATGAATTAGAAAAAAATGCTCCTGAAGGATATAAACCTCCTGAAAGAGATCTTGATCCATTCCTGAGATATGCAGAAAAAGAAAAAGAATATGGGATGGGTAACGGCAAGAATATTGAAAAAAGAGCAATTGAATTAAGCAGAAAAATGAGGCTTACTTATGCCAGACAAACTGCTGTTTTTGATCCAAGATTGAAGTTAGATGTTGATCAGCACTTTGATTTAAGGGTTGACCTTTCAAAAAAACCAAGAAAAGGAATGCATCTTTTTATTACAGAAGCTGTTTCTGGAAAAGATATTTTATTTACAGGAGAAGCTAAGATAATCGCAAGCCCTTTATTGACAGATAAAGTAATAAGATATCTTGACAAGATAAATTATTCTGTTGATGAGTTAGATTTATTCAGATATAACAGATCAGTTTAATTTCTCACTCATTATTAATTAAAAAAGTTTTAGACAAAGTCTAAACTGTCTGAAACGCAAAGCGTTTCTGAGCATGTTCAGAAATCTTAGATTTCTGATATGTTTGGAAATTCTTTAGAATTCCCAAAAGTTTATATAATCCAAATATTCTAATGAATATATGATAAACAAAGTATTATGGTCTGTTGTAATTGCAGGAGTTTTAGCTCAATTAATTAAAATATTAATATTTAAATTCAAGCACAAACAAAGATTCCATATAAATGATCTGATTGTAACAGGAAGCATGCCAAGCGCGCATTCTGCTTTAGTAACTTCTTTAGTTATATCAATCTATTTGACAGAAGGACTGACTACAATATTTTTATTAGCAGCAGCATTTGCAGTTGTTGTGATAAGGGATGCATTTGGAGTAAGAAGAACAGCTGGAGAAGAAGGAAAAATAATTGATAAGATAATAAGATCATCCAAATTGAAAATAAAGACATTCCATTATTCTTTAGGGCACACACCAGCAGAAGTAACAGTCGGAATTATAATTGGAATTGCTGCTTCTATATTAGTTTATTTTTTATAAAGTCTTAATATTTTATAGATATAAGAAAAACCCACATAAGATGTAGTTGCAAAAATAATCCAGAATAAATAAAATTTATACTTAAAATCCAGTATAAATGCGATAATGACAATGCTCTGCAAAAATATGTTTATTCTTCCAAAAAAAGTAGCTTTTTGTTTATATTTAACAAAATAATGATAGACAATTATATAAAGCAATATAATTGGAATAAAAGCAAAAAGCAATATCAATGCATCAAATCTTATCAAAAATCCTAAAATAATAAAGCCAACTAATAACTTATCTGATATTTTATCAAGTATATCACCTAATTTGGTTTCCATCTTGAGTTTTCTTGAAAGATAACCATCTAAAAAATCAGTAAAAACAGCTAATATAAATAAAATCAAAGTAGAGTATTTTCTATCAAAAATAATTAAAAACATAATAATAGGAGCAGCTATTAATCTAAATAAAGACAAGGCATTTGTGATATTAAAGTTTTTATTCATTATCTTCAAATTATTTATTTTAATATAAAAACTTTTGGATAAAGTAATATTTATATATCA
>JAHWIB010000061.1 GCA_019322815.1 Candidatus Woesearchaeota archaeon
CTAAAGTATCAACAGAACAATTGAAAAAAGTAAAAAGCCCTTTAGACAGCTTTTGAATGTCTTTCTATAAATTCTTCAACACTTTCACTAGAGGTCAATTCTTTAATATAGACTCTCAGTTCTTCTAGTTGTTTTTCTTCTTCTGGATTTCTAGGTTTTCCATATCTAAAAGTTAATTTTTTATTTTTCTCAGCAGCAGCAACTAATGTAAGTATTTGCATTATGCTTTTTCCATCAGCTTCTTCACCATCCTGGTTTTTAATATAAATATCAGGACCATATTCTACTGTTTTATCAAGAGCTAATTTAGCAGCCCTCATATGAAAACCATGTTCAATTTTAATTTCATGAACATCTTCTATAAATTCAAGATTTTCTTCTTCAGTTGATTTTCCAACATATTTTGTAAGTTCTTCTAAACTATGATCATTACCATTTAAATTATGCATATAAAAAACAACCTTATCTCCTTCCATTATACAATGTTCATCCCATAATTCAGTAACTCTTGGATCAAATACACTTTTTTCATAATGCACAACACAGGAAACTTGATCTTTCATCTGCTCAAGAGCTTTTGCCAATCCCTCATAATCTGGATCTTCTTTTACTCTTATATTACTATGCTGCTCATAAGTTGAAAATATATGATGAGCTAATTTAGTAATAACATCTCCTTTAACACCACTATGATCATCAAACTGATGCATAGCAACTCTTAGATCTTCTTCTGTGCTTTCAATTGCTTGTATTGCTTGAACTAAATTATTTGAATCTATACCTATATCTACTCTACTTTCAACAATTCCTCTAATTAAAGCATCTTGTTCTATTTTTAGACTTCTATATTCTCTTTCCAATAATGTTTTAAAGTAATGCATTTTGTTTTAAGTTATAAAAACTTAAAGAACTGCCTAAAATTAAAGGCAAGTTTAATATTTAGGAGTGAAAATAAAGCATTTATAAAGGTTATGCTTTTTAGAGAATAAAAATAAAATTTTACCCAACATAACTTAATCTTTTCTTTTTCTGCTCTTCTGAAATCTTTTGGCTTTTGCCTAATAATTCTTTAAGCTTAGTCTCAAATTTCTCTGCCTGCTGCAATAAAGGCTTGTAATCAACTTTTAACCCTAAATATTTATCAAGAACCTCAATAACTTTGGCAGCTGCTTTTGAATCAGGAAGTTCACTATGTGTCTCTGCAAAAATGCTAGTTACAGGCAGTGTCTTTTCAGATTTCAATAATAAGATTCCTGTTGTTCCCATAATAATCCCTTCTTTCAAAGACTGGCAGCCGGATTTTTTAAGCACTTTTGCTTTTTGATCATGAGAAGAATAACAGAAGATTTTAGATTCTTCTGATGGAGTAGCGCTTCCGATTCCTTCTAAACTTATAATCTCTTTTGCTTTTAGATCTTTAGCCATATCAACAATTGCATCTGTTATCTTCCATTCCAAGCCATTTACGCCAATTATACCATGAACAATGACAATATTATATTTTTTATTATAAAAAATTCCTATAGGCTCAACAACTTCTCCTTCATGGATAGCAACCATTGCAGGAAGCTCATGAAGCCATATCTTTCCAATCTGTTCTGTTTTTAGATGATCAATTAAAAATTCAGAAGCAATTGTTCCAACCAATCCAAAGCCAGGAAATCCTTCTATAATTGTAGGATTTTTAGGTTTTTTCTTAAGTATAATTTTCATAATATCTTTGTTTTCTCAATACTATATAAATTTTTTTATTTAATCTAGTAAAAAATTAATCAAATCTTAATGTAATTCTTTTTCCAACAAGATCATGGACATGAAGATCTTTTTTTATCTTTAATCTTAGGGCATGGATATGATATTCCCTGCTTTTTGCCTCAGCAGCTCTTCCTTGTTTTCTTAATTTTGATGCTTCTTTCTCCAGAATTTTAATATGTTTTTGTATTTTCTTATTATTTGTTCCATAGATCTCTTTAATTAATCTATTCCTCATACTATGGTCAAAAATCTTTTTGCTTATAGAAATCCATCCTCTGCCATGCCAGCTGTAGATATGAAACCAAATCAATCCGCCGCTTTCTTTTGCATAATGAACCTTTCCTCTTACATAATTTACCATGATCTAAATTTTATTTTATATTATTTAAACTTTCCTAAATCAAATGCTGTGTCCTAAGTCGCCAATTGGCAAGTTAGCAGGTACCTACACGAACAAAGTGAGTGTACTTCTCCTAAAGATTGTAAAACAACACCGTCAGCTGATATCTCTATTTTAATAGTAGTCTCAGCTGAGCGAACGAGACTTGGGACATCTCTTAAATCAAAATTTCTTTCCTAAGCTAATAGAAACATTTATATAGATAAATTAGTAATTATTAATTAAAAAGGGTGATAATTATGTTTGAAATGCTCAAATTCAAAAAAGCACAGCTTGGTATTATTGAAGCAAAGTTCTTATTCATTGGTTTAATTATTGGATTGATAGCAGGTGTTTTATTAGTGGTTCTTTCAGCAAAAGGAGTAATCCCTCTTGGTTTCTTGAAAACAATGGCTTGCGGAGCAGCTAAGAAATAGATTATTTTTCTTTTTATTACAAATAAAAAAATTAAGAAATAAAAAAAATAAAATTTACTCTGCAGCCATAATCTTTTTCTCTTCTGCTTCTATATCTGCCATCATTTGGTTTGTTTGCTGTACTATTTTTACAGTATCCTTGATTGCTCTTTTTAAATCATTAGTGCTTAGTAGGCTACCTCCAGTTGCATTAGCAATCAGTTTATCAATTTCATCTTTTACTTTTACAACATTAACATCTATAGTTTTCTTATATAGTTCTATGTTGCTTATTGCATCTTCTAAACTATCTTTCAGATCATCAGGAAAAGCACTTATATCACTTAAAAGTTTATTCAAGTAAGGTGTAACACCCAACATATCTTCTGCTTCAGTCTTAGCTTTTTTTAATTTATCTTCATATTTACCCATATCAGCAGGAGTAATACAATATAAAGCTTTAGCATCATTCAATGTTTTTTCTAATCTTTCTCCTGTCCTGTATCCTCTATACATCTGCCTATTTGCACTTCTTCTATGCTTTTTAAAGTTCCTAATTCCTGGTCTTCCTCCAAGCCATCCACGCACCTTATCTCTTGCTTCTGTAGCATGTTCAGCTGCTCTTTCATGAGTTCCTTCTCCAGGTGAAACCATCTTTATGATATAATAGAATAATAATATTACAGCAACTAAACCTAATATTCCAAATCCAAAATCAAAAGCCTTGAAAAATGCCATTTCTTCTACTTTTACACCTAAAACCTCCCCTTCTCCTCCTCCTACAAAATTTGATATATATGTCAAAATAGAAGCTATCCCAAACTTAATTGCATAATTGCCTCTTGTAGGTTCTTTAAAAGAAGTAAACAGTAAATAAAACAGACCAAGAACAGGAGCAGCTATGAAAAGAGAGTAGATTATACCCCCCCATAAAAGACTAACTTGTTTTAAAATAGAAGCAGGCATTGCAAATGCCGAGATAAGTGCTATAAGCAAGGCAATTGTAAACTGTAAATTTGGAGCAAATTTAGTAAATACAAGTTTAGCAACACCATACATGATTGTTAATATTAATATACCAAAGATCAATTTTGCTCCAGCATCAGATTTTGGAAGCTCCATTAATATATAATAAAATATACCCTCTTCTTTTAATAGAGATTTAATTGGTCCAGCTAAAAAAGCATTAACACTTGTTGTTAGAATACTTATTAAAAAAACAAACATAGCACTTAAATGTAATAATCTCTTTTTCATCTAAAAACACCTCATTGTATTATAATTAAGATAATATTGTTAATTCAGCTACTTTAATATTTAAATATTTCTATTATTTAAGAAGAATTCCTACTCAATCTTGACTTTTGAGCCAACTGCTTGTCCTGGCATTCCTTTTTCAAAAAGAACTCTTAAAGAACCTTTGTTTCCATGCAAAGCAGTTATCTTTCCTTTTATCTCTTTGCCAGCAGGAGAAGTCCAGATTACTTTTTTTCCAATCAAATCTTTGGATTTTTCTTTAGAAACATCTTTAGCCAATACAATCATCTGATTGTCTTTTTGATGATGTCTTGCTGTCCTGAAATTAACAATTGTTCCTTCCATGATTCAGAGAAAAACCCAGTTTGTTTATAAAGGTTTCTTTTCCTCTCCAGCAAACAAATCAAAATCAACAGAATCTTGATTAAATAAAATTTCTTTAATCTTTTCAGAGCTTAAATCTAATTGTTCAACTTCTACACCAGCTTCTTTAAACAAAGCCATTGATAATTCACTCTCCTCAGAATCATATTCCCTCTTGTAAATAACCTTTTTTATATTATAAGCAAGAAGATTCTTTGCACAGGTTGGGCATGGGAATATTGTAATATACAAAGTAGCACCTTTATGTATCTCTCTTGATAGATTTGCCAAAGCATTCATCTCAGCATGAACCCCAATGCATTTTCCAACATTAAATGCTTCTCTATAATTCATTCCTTTGTTTTCTTTATTGCAGCCAACATCAAGACAGTTATCTTTTACACCAACAGGTGCTCCATTATAGCCTGTTCCAATTATTCTTTTATCTAAAACAATAACAGCTCCTGCTCTAACATGCTTACAGCTTGCCCTGGTTGAAGCAAGAACAGCCATTGCCATAAAATATTCATCCCAATTTGGTCTCATCTTAATCCCTTACCTCAACTTTTTCAAAAAAAGGTTTAGCTGTTTCAGCCAATTCATTTAATTCTTCTTTTGAATAAGGATTTAGTTTTTGCATTTCTTTGTTTATCAAAGGCATATCAGCCCTGAACTGCTGGATGCAAAACCTTTTAGCACCATTTAGCCATCTGCTTATTAAAAATATTTCTTTTTTTCCAACTAATCCAGGTATTGCAGTGCATCTAAATTCATAATCAATTCCAGAATTCTTTATGATAGAAACACTTTCTTTTATTTTTTCTTTATCAATATCTACAATAACAATCTGTTTATATTTTTCTAAAATATTTTTAATATCCATTGCAATATAATCAATTAATTTTTTATCAATTAATTCTTTAATCATCATAGGATTTGTTCCATTTGTATCTAACTTAACCTTTAATCCTAATTCCTTAAACTTAGAGATAAATAAAGGCAGATCTTTATGAATAGTAGGTTCTCCTCCAGTGATACAGACACCATCAATCCATTTTTTCTTGGATTTCAGATGATCAATAACTTCATTTACATCAATATCAGGAATTTTATCAAAATTCAGAACAAGATCAGGATTATGGCAATAGCTGCATCTAAAACTGCATCCTCCAAGAAAAATTACAGAAGCTGTATAAGGAGAATAATCAATAAGTGAAGTTTTTTGCCAGCCTTTGATAGGAATAGACATCTTAAACATCTGTCAAACTTTTATTCTCAACAACTCTTTTAACTTCTTCTAAACTATGCGCAGTGCTGATTACTTTGTCATTTTCATCAAAAAACAAGACACTTGGTACAGAAACAATCTCATATCTTTTTGCCTGCTCTAATCCTTCTGGCTTTGTTGCATCAACTAAATCTCCTTCTATATCTACTGTTTTCATAAATTTTTTAATAGCAGGACATTTAGGGCACATAGGTGTAAAAAATAATTTATATTTTTTAATCATATTACTAATCCCCTCATTAAAATAATTTTAAGTTTCAACCAAAATCTTCTGTTCTTGCTCAAGACTGGCTTCAATCTTTGTCTTAAACTCATGCTTCATTGTTTTTGCTTCAGCAAACTCTAATCTGTCTTTAAATTCTTCTACTTTGCCTAAATTCCAGTTCTGTATAGGCCTGTAATAACCAACAATTCTTGAATAAACTTCTGTATCAGCTCCGCAGGTAGGGCATTTAAATTTCTCTCCTCTAATATAACCATGCTTTTTACAGATACTAAATGTTGGAGTTATTGAAAAATAAGGCAGTCTTGTATTGTAAGCAATCTTTTTGATCAATCTT
>JAHWIB010000062.1 GCA_019322815.1 Candidatus Woesearchaeota archaeon
AAGAAATAGAGAAATTTAAAAAACATCCAAAAGGATGGAAGAAAGAACTTCATGTGTATCTTGCACCAAACAAAAAAAGAAAAGAAAAAGGATGGATAAAGTTTGAGTTATAAAATGAGCTTTGAAAAAAAGATAAAGGAATTTAAGCACATCATTGTTATGATTGGTTTAGCTGCAGGATTTCTAATACCTTTTAATATTGTAAAAGCCGAATCTAAGATTGGAGGATTTCAATATAAATATGTAGTAACACTTTTGATAGCAGCTGGATTAATTACTTTCTTTAAATATTATCTTAATCAACCAACACCAAAAACAAAAAAAGGTCATAAACATCCAATGTATGGGAATCCTTATGCTTCTCAACACATTCCTCAATATCCTTCTCAACCCCCTATATCAGAAGGCCCACAACAAAATCCTATTTCAGAAGAACCTAAACAAAAATCAATATATGAAGAATTTGAAGAACTAGGTAAACCAGGTGATAAAGATGGAAAAAATGACCCTTAGATGGATAATTATTATTTTAGCAGTTTTCACATTAGTAGTTCTCCCAGAAATATTAGATAATATTAAATATGATCAACATGAAGAAGACTGTACTTCTCAAGAATCTTTTCAGGAAAAGTCTTGGGTTACAGGAGTAGGAGAATGTGTTCCTTCTGCTGAATCTGAATTTTGTGAAAAAGTTCTTAGATGTACTGAAGATATATATTTAAAGAAATTAGGCTAAAATGAAAAAATGTCCTATTTGCGGCAAAGTAAATATAGGAGACAAAGATAATGCCTGTATAAACTGCAGGATAAATTTTGTGATTTAAATGGACAAAAATATGAAAATTATTCTAGGAACTACAATGATTATTATGAGTCTAATAAATATCATGAGAGGTGTAGTCATAGGTTTTATCTATTTATTTATTGGAATATTTTTTCTTTGGCAAGGATGGGATCCAAAAGGAGAAAAGATAAAGAAGTATATTGATGCTTATATAAATGTGAGGAAAAAGAAAAAAAAGAGAAAATGATTTTAGCAGGCCACCAATGTAACTACCTGCCAAATCTGAGCTTTATATATAAGATGTATAAAGCAGACAAATTCATAATTGTAGATCATGTACAATATGAAAGGCACGATTGGCAGAATAGAAACAGAATAAGGACAAAAGAAGGTGAAGTTTTCTTAACAATACCAATTAAGAGGACAGGACAAAATACACCTTTACATCAAGTGATGATTGATAATTCAACCAATTGGCGAAGAAAGCATTGGATGACTTTAGAGCAGGCTTATAAAA
The DNA here is from genome assembly GCA_019322815.1 of Candidatus Woesearchaeota archaeon. Classification (GTDB taxonomy): domain Archaea; phylum Nanobdellota; class Nanobdellia; order Woesearchaeales; family WJKL01; genus JAHWIB01. Next base: position 1,302 of record JAHWIB010000062.1, read on the forward strand.
AATCACCATTCTGGGATTGTTATTCTGGATTCTTTAAAGAGCTATATGAACAAGAATGGAATTACTTAGCTGATATTAACTTTAAGATTATTGGATACTTAGCAACTTGTTTTAACATACAAACTTTAATTGCAGGAAGAACCAGTAATTTTTCATTTAGAGAAAAGAAAACTGATCTATTAATAGAGATGACAAAGTTCTTTAGATGCAATGGTTATCTTAATGGCAAAGGAGCAAAGGAATATGTTGATGAAAAGAAATTCAAAGATGCAGGATTAGAATGCAGATGGCTTGACTTCAAACATCCAGAATACAAGCAGATGTGGGAACCGTTCATGCCAAACATGTCTGCTATTGATATACTATTTAATTATGGATCAGAAGCAAAAAATATACTATTCAAAAATGGCACACAAAAAAAAGAGATGTAAAGCAAAAAGGACAGATGGCAAGAGATGCACCAATCCAGCGATCATTGGTGGTTACTGCCATGTACACATGCCTTGTAAAAATGAAAATATTGATAGTAGTAGCACATCCAGATGATGAATTATATCTTTTGGGTACAGCTATTAAACACGTTAGAGATAAAGATGAAGTTCATCTAGTTATATCTACAAACGGAGAAAAGCAGGGAGATCCAGAGCAAAGAAGAAAAGACAGCAGAAATTGCGGAAACAAAATAAAACTAAAAGAAACAATCTTCTTGAATCTTCCAGATACAAAACTTCCTCAGCAGGATTCTTTGATACAGCAGATTGAAGATCTAATAAATAAAATAAAACCAGATACAATATATACTCTTTATCCAGAAGATACTCATCAAGATCATAGAGCAGTTTCAAGAGCAGTCCAAGCAGCAGGAAGAAAATCAAAGAATATAATCTTCTTTGAAACTCCTTCAACTATAAATTTCATCCCTAATCATTTTGTAGACATAACAAAATTCATGGATGAAAAGATCAAGAGATTAAAAGATTATACTCCTCAAACAGATGCTTGGTATCTAGAAGTTGAAGCCATTAAAGGTATATCACAATTTAGAGGATTCCAGGGTAGATGCAAATATGCAGAAGCATTTAATATATTAAGAACAATAAGATAGAGGCGATATTATGAGATTAATAACATATTTAATATTTTTATTTAGTTTGATTTTAGTTTGTGGATTAGCAGTAACTTCTCCAATATTTATGTGGACAATGCAAAATTATTTTGCAGCACCAATGACTTCATGCGAGGGAATAGAGAATTTTTATACAGGAGATTCATTTAGTGGGGATCTTAAAGATATGAAATATAAATATGAATTATGTTATGATAGTAATGAAGGGTTCCCAGATATTTTTAGATCTCCTGGGGAGATGTGTTTAAAACCAGGATATGATTGTGAAGACTTTTCAAAAGCAGTAATGTGTCTTTGTGATCTTTATGATAAGCAATGCAAGTATTATGCATATTCTGAATATCCTCCTGAAAAGTGGATAAATTTTTTTGATGCTCACTCAGGAGTAGAATTATACAATGGTCATGAATGGATTAAGATAGCATGAAATGGAATAAACTAGCTAAGAAGAGAATGCCTACCCATGGTTTGAAAGAAGCATGGGATATAAGGAACTTTTATAGAAAGGTTAGTTTACCTATAACCTATGTTCTATATCATCTTGGCTTTACTGCAAATATGGTTAGTATTCTTGCAATGGTTGTTTCCATCTTTACAGGATTGCTTATAATCAAAGGATATTTAATACTTGGAATAGCTCTATGGCAGCTATGGCTAATATTAGATTCTGTTGATGGAGAAATAGCTAGATTAAGAAAATCAAGTTCTGCTTCTGGCTGGTTCTTAGATCTTGTATTTGAGAATCTCTGTTTTCCTTTTAATTTTATAGCTTTATGTATCTGGATAAATTTTGATCTTGTTGGATGGATATTAGCTTTCTTATGGATCTTAGGAATTGTTATTAGATATAATTATTTAGAATGTCTTGGAAAGAATAAAGATGAATATATAAGAAGCAAAGATAGTGGAATACAAGCAATAATAAGATATTTAACATATGGGGAATTCAAAACAGTTGTTGCTTTCTTCGCTTTAGTTTTTGCATTAATCAATATGACTTGGTTATTCCTTATCTTATTATTTTGTTATTTAGTTGCTAAAACAATATTACAAATAAACATTTTATATTTTTCACTGAAGAGAACATAGAAATATTTAAATAGTAGTATTACATACAATTAAAAAATGGAACCACACTGCAAGAAATGCAAAAAAGGATTGCACAGATCTGAATTTAAGACAGATAACTTTATTATCAATGTTTGTGGGAATTGTGAATATGGTAAAAATAAGTGTTAATGTGGATGATGTAGGTGTTTATAAACTAAATAGGATTGCACCTTTCTTTGAGATAAATTCAGCTACTATCAATAAGATATTAGAAATCAATTTCATAAGAAAGTTTGTTTCTAAACTTCTATATGCCAGGGAGTTTAAACAGATTATAAAAATTAAGAAAATAGCAAGAAAATATAAGCTGCCTGTTTCATGGGCTATAGTTCCATTTGAACATGGAGTTCATTCTGAAGAAAAAAGATTTGATATAGCATTTCCTGAGATGTATTCTTTAATAAAGAAATGGGTCAAAGAAGGAGATGAAGTAATACAGCATGGAACATATCATAAGTTAGATGAGTTCAAGGGAATGCATTATGAAGAACAAAAAGAAAGATTAGAAAAAGGATGGAAAGCTCTAAGTACGATATTTCCAGGAATGAGAAAAATAATCCAGCTTCCAAAATGGAGTGCAGATGAAAATACAATAAAAGCATTGCAGGAATTAGAATATGAAGCAGTTCTTGCAGCTAATGTTATTGGATTAAAAGTAAAGCCCCTAAAAACAACTATGCAGATTATCTTGACAAAAGTACCTTTAGATAAAGAATCTTTTGATGAAGAAGCAATCAATCTTATTTTACATCCAAATCATAAACAAGCAATAAAAGAATTAGACAGGTGGCTGAAGTTCTCCAAAGATTTCAAAGATGATTGTGAATATATAAAAACCTCAGAGTGTTTAATATGAAGTTCATATCAATAATAGATTTTTATTCAAGGAATGTGAATGGGATGTTAGATAAACAGAACTATCATTTGCTGCCTATAAAAGCAGCTGAAGAGCTTGGTTATGAAACAGAGCTTTGGATTCTTGATCCGGATCATCCTAATACAGAGATTCCTGAAAACTTAAAGGTAAAAAGGGTGGGGCATGGAGCTAAATACCTATATAGATTATTGAAAGAAAATGATGCTTTAATATATGCTAATACAAGAATACTAAGAACAATGGTTGCTTGCTTCTTTGGAAACAAAACAATATTTATGAATCACACTACTGAGAAACCAAAGAAACATTCTTTTGCTATTAAACAGCTTATGAAAAACTTTGATAAGATAAGAGCAGTAAGCGAAGAAGAAAAGCAGAACCTTTTAGAGTTAGGGATTAGAGAAGATAAGATACAAATTATCCCACATACTTTAGATACAGAGTTCTGGAGAAAAGGAAAGAGAGATAAAGATTTAGATGTTGTTACTGTTGCTAATGTAAGAGAACTTAAGAATATAGATATTATTGAAAAGGCATGTAGAAAGCTTGGTTTGAAATTAATAGTTGTTGGAGAGAATATGAGCAATCAAGATATTGAAGTAACTGGAAAGAAGAATCCAGAAGAGATAAGAGATTATCTTCAAAGAGCAAAAGTATATGTTAACAGTTCAGATTCAGAAGGATTATGCTTATCTGTATATGAAGCCATTGCAGCTGGGCTTCCTGTATGTCTTCCTAATATTTCAACATTTAAAAATATAAATGCTTTATTTCATGAACCTAAAGATATTGATAAACTAGCAGAGAACATAAAGAAACAGATTGATAATCCTATCTATCATCAAATTCCTGATCATATGAAGTATGATAATGTTCTTGATCAATTCAAGAACTTAATAAAAGCTATGGAGGTATAAGATGGCAAAAGAAGAAAAAGAAAAAAAGAAGTTTAACTGGGGTTGGATTATTGTTGGCGCTATTGCTGTTGCAATAATCTTGATCTGGCTATTTGGTAATTCGCCTGTACCAGAAGAAGAAACAATAGAACCGGTTCCAGTAGAAATAGAAGTTGTAGAACCAGAAGTTCCAGAACGAACAGAAGAAGAACAAGTAAAGGTAGATAAGGTAGAATCTTTCTGTGAAGAAAAAGAAGGAATCTATGATGCAGTAGCAGGAACATGTACAGTAAGAGAATTGAAAGGACAAGTATTTCCTTGGATTATAGAAGGATGGGAAGCACAAGGAATGGAATGTGATGAACCAAGCTTAGATGAAGAAGGGGAGATAATAAGATCAGAGATGGTAAAGTGTTATGCAACAGAAGTTTATACAGTTGATGACTTGTTCGGATGAAAATACTTTTTTTTAATTTGAATGGAAGAGGCGGCATGTTACATTATGCTAGCCAATTCGCCAATACAATGGCAAAGAAACATACAGTGTATGTCGTCCTTCCCACTTATTCTGATCATACTATGTATTCTGATGATCTTTGGTTACTTAGACCTAAA
>JAHWIB010000010.1 GCA_019322815.1 Candidatus Woesearchaeota archaeon
TAAGTCGTTCCACATATATTTATATGAGCAAACCTAAATTTAACTAATGGCTTATGAGATTGTAATTGGAAGAAGTTCAAAAGACAAAGAGAAATATGGTCTTAAGGGAAGTGTCTTTATTGGAAGACATTATGTTAAGATGGGTCAAGTTAGATCTTTATCTAGTGATATATACTTAGATGTAAATAAATCTCATGTATTCTTTATCTGTGGAAAAAGAGGCTCAGGAAAATCATACACAATGGGAGCTATTGCAGAAGGAATGGCTGATCTTCCAAAAGAAGTTTCAGAAAATATTGCTGTTTTGATATTTGATACAATGGGGATCTATTGGACAATGAAATATCCTAATCATAAAGATGAAGATCTTTTAAAACAATGGAATCTAGAAGGAAAAGGATTGGATGTTAAGATTTATACGCCAACAGGTTATTTTAAAAAATATAAAGATGAAGGGATTCCTACTGATGCTCCATTTTCAATACAGCCATCTGAACTTGCTCCAATAGATTGGGCAAAAGTATTTGAAATTAATCCCAACAAGCCAGAAGGAGTTTTGCTTGAAAGAACAATCCATCTATTAAAAAACACAAAAGAAAATTATTCCTTAAAAGATATTATTGCTGCTATTAAAAAAGACCAAAGAGCAGATGATAATACAAAAGAGCTTGTTGAAAATCTATTTGAAAAAGCAAAAACATGGGGTTTATTTTCTCCAAAAGGAACAAAAATAACAGAACTAATAAAAGGCGGGCAGGTTACTGTATTAGATATCAGTGTATATGCTACAATGCCAGGTTCATGGGAAATTAAAGCAATGGTAATAGGTATGATTTCCCAAAGATTGTTTATTGAAAGGATGATTGCAAAAAAAGGAGAAGAATTTACTGCTGTTCATAAGGCAGAAAGATTCTTTGCAGAAGAAGAAGGACCAGTTAAAAGAATGCCTCTTGTATGGCTAATGCTGGACGAAGCTCATGAATTTCTTCCAAGAGAAGGGGAAACAGCTGCTTCAGATGCTTTAATAACGATATTAAGGGAAGGAAGGCAGCCTGGAATAAGTCTTGTTTTAGTAACTCAACAGCCTGGAAAAATCCACACAGATGTTATGACTCAAGCAGATACTGTGATTGCCCATAGATTAACTGCAAAGATAGATGTTGAAGCATTAGGAACATTAATGCAAAGTTATATGCGTAGAGGATTAGATGAAGAACTTAATGTCTTGCCTGACATGAAAGGGGCAGCAATAATATTTGATGATATGAATGAGAAAATGTATCCAATGCAGGTAAGGCCAAGATTTACATGGCATGGAGGAGAAGCGCCAATTGCAATGGAAAAAGTAAAAAAGGAAATTGAACTTTAGAATATAAAAATATAAAAACCAAGACTTCTTTATTATCTATATGCCGTTCAGTAAATCATTTCCAAGAACTATTAAAGGAAGTAATTATCCTAGATGGGAAGAAATTTTTATTTCTAATGAAGAAGAATCCCAAGAAGAACAAAAATGCAGAATAGAAAATATCAGATTAATGAAAGAGTGTATTGAAGATGCTAAAAAGATATTTGAAGAAAAAAGTCTAAAAAGATTCCAGACAGATTTAATCAGAACCTCAATAGCTTTATTTGAAAAAAGAGCTTCTCATTCCGTCTACTGGAAGGAAAGAAAAACAAAAGAAAAATTTGATGAATTATTCAACAAATAATTATTTTTTTGTATCCTTCTTGGGAACTACAGGAGATTTTGTCATTGATATCAAAGCAGCTATAAACATTACTGCAAAAAAAATCACTAATGTAATTCCCCAATCAGTATAGTTTGGCAGAATCAAAAACACTGTTATTAAAAATCCAATAATAGCAGTCAGCATAAAAGATCCATGTAATGGAGCTATTTTATAAGCCATCTTATTCACCTCTTTTTTTTATTTAATTATGAACTTATCTATTTTAGATTTTGCTTTTTCTCTTCCTTCTTGGTGTTTTTTTAACATCTTATTTAATTTTTCTATTAATATTGATTTTAATTCTCCTGTTAATAATTTTCCAGATTTGTAATCATGATAAATCTTTTCTAATTTTTTATCATCTTCTTCAAAAAAGTTAAGCCACTGATAAGAAACATCTACTTCCGGTTGCCCGCCTAGTTTCCTATGTTCTTCTACTGTGGCTCTTCCTCCTGAAAAAGCATATTTATTTATTTTTTTAGCGACAGTCTTTTCATCATCAACTGTATAAACAGCTGTTTCTTCTACAGAAGCAGCCATTTTTCCTCCTCCCTGCAAAGCAGGTAAAAATCTGCATTGTATAGAAGCAGGCTTGTAATAACCAAGCTTTCCAACAACATCCCTAGATAATCTAAAATGAGGATCCTGATCAACTGCATGAGGAATCAAACAAGGAATTTTCTTTTTAGCAAGAACAGAAGGCAAAAAAGCAGGAACAGCCTGCATTGCTGTATAAAAAATGCTTCCAATATTAGACTCATTAGTTAAACCAAAAGCGGCTTTTACATTTGAGAAAGTAATCCTTTTCGCAACTTTTAATGCTTCTTTATACATCAAGTCTGCATTTTTTGTATCAACTAAAAACTTTGTTTTCTTTGGATCAAAACCAAGTGCAATTACATCAAGCATATTTTCATAGGTGTATTTTTCAGTGATGTCTAAAGTTAATTTCTCCTTAAAAACAAATTTTTCATCATCAGGAAACTGGAACCATAATTCTACATCAAATTTATCCTGCAGCCATTTTGTAAACATCCAAGGGACTAAATGGCCCAAATGAGTGTGTCCTGAAGGAGCTCTTCCAGTATAAAGAAAAAATTTGTTTCCTTTTTCATATTCATCTAATATCCAATTAAGATCACGATGAGCAAAAAATATTTTTCTTCTTAAAAAAGTGTGAAGTTTGCCGGTTATTTTCTCTAATCTCTTCATTAAAGATTCTTCTATTTCTTTTATTCCAAATTCTTTAATCAATCTTTTATAGTCTACATCTCCTGAAACTTCCCAAGGTGTAACTATAAATTTATTTGCCATAATATTCTTTTATTCCTTCACATTTATATATCTTTCTGATAACAAAGTTTATATAGCATTTATTTCCCTATTAATAATATGAAGCATACTCTTAAAGTGACAATTATTTTAGTTGTTGTATTTTTCTTATCCCAAATAATTGGTTTAGCTATAACAAATGAATATATTGATCATCAAACAACAACTGCAACAGGAGATGTTACATGGACTGCTTTGCCTTATAATTTTACAAGACCAGAAATAGAAGGTGGAAGTGCTTTTACAACAATGATAGCAGCGATATTGATAGGAACATTGCTTGTTCTAGTATTAATCAAATTAAAAAAAGTTAATTGGTGGAGAATTTGGTTTTTGTTTGCAGTTGTTGTAACCTTATCTTTTGCATTTAGCGCATTTATCAACCAGTGGATTGCCCTTATTCTGGCTGTCTTTTTAGGGATATATAAAATTTTCAGGCCTAATATTATAGTCCAAAACCTGACAGAATTATTTATCTATGGAGGATTAGCTGCAATTTTTGTTCCAATTTTGAATCTCTTTTGGGTATTTATGCTCTTGATTGCAATATCAATATATGATATGATAGCAGTTTGGCAGTCAAAACATATGATAAAATTAGCAAAGTTCCAGACAAAATCAAAAGTTTTTGCAGGTCTGCTTTTGCCATATAAACTAGGAAGAAGAGGAAAAAAAGAGACTTTGAAAAAATCAGAAAAAATTAAGGATGTTAAACTAAAAAAAGCATATAAAGTGAAAAAAGTAGGGATTAAAACAGCAATACTTGGAGGAGGAGATGTTGGTTTCCCGCTAATTTTTGCAGGAGTTGTAATGAAAGATTTGATGTTAATGAATCCTGAACTGATTGGTTTTCTTAAAGCATTAATTATTCCAGTATTTGTATCAATAGCTCTGTTTGGATTATTCGTAAAAAGCAAGAAAGATAGATTCTATCCAGCAATGCCTTTTATTTCCATCGGATGTTTAATAGGATTTATAGCATTAAAATTAATAGAATTTCTAATCTAAATTAAGATGAGTTTGTTCTTCTTTATGTCCTTGTAGTTCAGGTTCTTCTTGTGTTTTAGAATCTTCTTCAATTTCAGTTACTTGTATTGATTCATCCTCTTCATTTTTATTCTTTTTAATATCAGCTTCAATCTTTATTTCTCTAGACTTGATATTATCCTCTACAATCTCTTCTTTAACTTTGAAAAGATTCAATCTTTTTTGTGAACTTTTTGCAGAATAAGAAGAAGGGCTTATTACCATTCCGTCTTTTGCGCTTAAGACCTGAATGCCTGTTGTTTTTTGTATTTCCCTAGCTTCATATAATGGATCCGCTTTAATCATTCTTATCCCAAAATAAGTCAGTATTGCTAATTTAGGATTTATTTTCATTATCAGCTTTTTAGCTTCTATTGTGTTGAGATTATTTTCAGCTTTTTCTTCACCAGGATTCTGCACATTTAATATTAATATATCACAGCCATGATAGGCCTTAACTAATTCTTTTGAATATGCAGTACATGAAGTGTATCCTAAAATAAAATCAGGTGTATAAAACTTAAAACCAATTGTATTTGAATCAAATGAATTATTTGTAGACACTGCATCAATCTCAATATCTTCTATTGCTAGCTTTTGGCCTGAATTAAGAACAATGATTCTTTCTAGATAAGCCTTATGTATATCAGTTAAATAAGGTTTAGTTATTTCAGTGCCATTAACTACTGTATTATTTGATACTAGAATTCCTCTTTTATCCATGCCACTATAAGTCATTGTATCGATAACAGCATTTATATCATTGCATTGATTGATATTATTGCTGCTTACAAAAATAGCAGTATTCTCCCTAAGATTAATATGGTTTTGAATAGCATTTATCAAAGCACCAGGCCCTGGATCTATATGAAACTGCAGATCATCAACTTTCAAAATAATTCCTCCTGCACTTCTTATCTGCTTGCCTACAACAAAACTATCTCCGCCAGTGCCAAGAAAAATAATCTTACTTGCCATTTATTATTACCCCCGAGAAATAAAAAAATATTGAGATTAATAAATTTTTTGGTTGAAATATTCAAAAACCATAAGCTTTTTAAAGCTATTTTTCTATATTTTATTGGGCAGACTAGGCTGGCGCACTAGCCCTGCGTTGTTACCACAAACGGGCTTTATGGTGGAGTTGAAATCTTAGTGAGGCTTAGATTATGATTATTAGTCTTGTCCTGGACATTGACGCTTTGTCCTTTGGGATTGTTTTATTAAAGAATCTGGTCAGGGTGGGAACACAGCAGCCATAATTTATTAAAATGGTGCTCAGAGGGTTGCGAAGCCGAGGAAGGGATGAGATCAACTAATGGTTATGATTTATGTCAATCTAAGGATGTCTGCCCGCTTATTTTATTGCTGGTTCCCACCCAAAGCAAAAACATAACCTTTAAATATAATCTCCAAATTCTTCTATTCAATATGAAAACTGGCAATAATCAAGAATTGTATCTGATTTTGTCAGGCTTAGGATTATTGCTTCTTTTACTGTTATTGTAAGATTTCCACCTAAATAAATATTCTAGGCTGGAAGGATAAAAACAAGAAGTAGTAGTCAGGAGGTTAAAAATGAGAAAAATAGAAATTTTTGACACAACCTTGAGAGATGGAGAACAAGCTACTCAGGGATTCAAATATAAAGATTCCAAGATAAAAATGGCTCTCAAATTAGCCGAGCTTGGTGTAACTACAATAGAAGCAGGTTATCCAAAAAGCTCTCCAAAAGATTTTGAAGCGGTTTCTAGAATTGCAAAAGAAGTTGAAGGCCCTTATATTGCAGCATTAGCTAGATGCAGGGAAATAGATATAATGCCTGCATGGGAAGCTATTCAATATAATAAAAAACCAACGCTTCATGTATTTACTTATATGGTAAATAAGGATGCATTAGATTCTTATGAAAAAACTCTAAAAGAGATTACAAGTGAATCTGTAGAAGGAGTTAGATTAGCAAGAAATTTAGTTGGAGACAGAGGAAGAGTTGAATTTTCAGCACAAAATCTTATCTTTGCAGTTTTAGAGGCATTGAAAAACAAAGATCAAGAAACTTTAAACTTCTTGACAACATTATATGGAGAATGTATTTCTGCAGGAGCAGATATTGTTAATCTTCCAGATACAGAAGGGAGGGTTATGCCTCATCAAATAGAGAATGCAGTAAGATATATGATGGAAAATGTTGATGGCATTCAAGACAAGATTGTAAGTATTCATTGCCATAATGATGGAGGCATGGCTACTGCAAACAGCCTATCAGCAGTAAGAGCAGGAGCAACGCAGATAGAATGCGCCATAAATGGAATTGGTGAAAGGGCAGGAAATGCTGCTTTAGAAGAAGTTGTTATGGGTGTATGGACACATGGAGAAGAATTAGAGGCTTATACAGATGTAAAAACTCGAATGCTTAATGAGATGAGCAGGATCGTTACTTATCACAATGGATGGGATGTCCAGCCTAATAAAGCAATAGTGGGTTCTAACGCATTTAGGCATAGTTCAGGGATTCATCAAGATGGAAATATTAAAGGAGAGAAAAAAGGAAGAAGAGTTTATGAAGTATTTAGCAAAGACGTTGTAGGATGGACAGGAGAATCACATCAGTTAACTAAAAGCTCTGGAAAAGGAGGAGTTAAAAGCAGATTAGATAGATTGGGATATAATATTCCTGTTGAAGAAGTTGAAGAAAAAATTATGCCAATTTACACAGAGATGGCCGATGAAATAGATGTTCTTGATGATATTGATTTAAGAGTACTAATGAATAGAACCTATCCTGAAAAAGAAAGAATTGAATATGTTGGTCATTCAGGATTAAAAGAAATGGGAGATAAAGAAAGACATGCAAGAGTAAAATTAAAGATAGATGAGGATAACAGAATAAGCAAATGGTTTATAGAAGAAGGAGAAGTTGATGCATTATGCACTGCAGTTGATTCTCTAATTCCTTCAGGACAGATTCCTACATTAATTCATTATAATGTAAAAAATGTTGGAAAAGAACATTCAGCTGAAGCAGAAGTTACAATTGTAATTAGTCATAATGGAACAACTAATGGAGAATGGGATAGAAATGTTAACCTAGATAAGCCTGTTTATATAGGAAGAGCAAGAGACCAAGATGTCCCAACTGCATCAATAAAAGCATATGTTAAAGCAGTTAATCAATTCCTATTAACACAAAAAGTAGGCATATAAAAAGAAAAAGGTTTAAATATAACCTTATTATATTTTATTTATTATGAAATTAACTAGCACAAAACAGATATTGAATCTTATTGTTTTAGTCTTAGTGCTAGTGATTATAGTGCTGTAAAGCCAAACAAACTGTTTCTGGGCTTTGCAGGAAAAAATTGTTCTTGTCAGAGTTCTAGAAACTTAATCAAAAGGTGAAAAAAATGAGCTTAGACACTCAAACAATAAAAGCAGAAAAAGAAAATAAAATGCCTTCTTTTGTAGGAATGAAAAAGATAAGAGACAGAGATGCGAGAATTAGAAAACCAGAAGGAGCTAATTTAGTATGTAGATGTGGAGGTTATGCAAAATTCTGGCAGGGAGAAAAGCCTCAAAATAATGGAATGACCTGGCATGAGATTCCAGCTGAATTCAATTGGGTTTATTTTCCAGAACTTAGTCCAGCAAGTGAAGATTATGGAACACCACGATACGAAAGATAAAAAACAAACAATTTTTAAATAACCTTTAATTTCAGAAATCAAAATGTCAGCAAAACTAGCAAAAAAGATAAAAAGTATAATTTCTGCTAGTGCTATTATTATAATTATTATAGGATAAATGCCCAACTAAATCTGCTAATTTCTGGGCATTGAAAGAAAAGAGTTAGTAGAGAGGACAATAAAATGATGCAAGAATTATCAGATACAACCCAAAAGCTTTATGAAGAAAAAGGAATTCCTGATTCAAGAGGGGATTATATGCCTGAAATAATGGATACAACTCTTAGGGATGGAGAACAAACAGAAGGTGTTTCATTTCCAAAGCAAGAAAAGCTAACATTAGCTAAAAAAATATTGCAATTAGGAGTTGATAGAATAGAAGTGGCTTCAGCAGGTGAAACAAAACAGGAATTTGATACAGTTAAATCAATATGTGAGTGGGCAAAAACAAAAGGATACATAAATAATATTGAAGTTTTAGCTTTTGTTAATAAAGAAAGCATTGACTGGATTTACGAAACAGGATGCAGAACTGTGAATCTATTATGCAAGGGTTCATCAAATCATCTGAAAGAACAATTAAGAAAAACAAAAGAAGAACATCTTGCAGATATTAAAGAAATAGTTGAATATGCAAAAGAAAAAGGAATGAATATTAATGTTTATTTAGAAGACTGGTCAAATGGAATGCTTAATTCAAGAGACTATGTTTATTTTATGATTCAAGGTTTAAGAGAATTAAATGTTAAAAGAATTATGCTTCCAGACACTTTAGGAGTTCTTTCACCAGAGCAGGTATCTGAGTTCATCAAAGAGATAAAACAAAAATTTCCAGGCAGATATGATTTCCATGCGCACAATGATTATGGCTTGGCAACAGCAAATACAATTCAAGCAGTTCTGGCAAAGGTAGATGGGATTCATGTAACAGTTAATAGCCTAGGAGAAAGAACAGGAAATGCTTCTATATTTGAAGTAGCTGTTTGCTTAAAGGATCATTATAATATTGATTTAGGATTAAAAGAATCGATGTTTCAGGGATTAAGTGATTTAATATCTCAATTATCAGGAAAAAGGGTTTCATACAATACTTCAATAGTAGGTGAAAATGTTGATTTTCAAACAGCAGGAATCCATGCAGATGGAGATAAAAAAGCAGAGTTATATATAACAAAGCTTAAGCCGGAAAGATTTGGAAGAGAAGAAGGAAAAAAATATGCATTAGGAAAACATGTAGGAAAAGCAAGCATAGAATTAAATTTAGAGGAGTTAGGAATAGAGCTTTCTTCAGAACAAATTAAAACATTAAGAGATGAAGTTTCAGAATTAGGCCATAGAAAAGAACAAATAACTCAGGCAGACTTGTTGTTTTTAGTTGCAGATTTATTTGAACAGCCGGAAATGATCCCATTCAGGATTCTAGAATGTGAAATAAAAACAAGTTTGAATGGAGAAAGATCAGCTTATGTAAAGATAAATTACAAAGGAGATGTTCTAGAGGCAGATTCCAAAGGAGATGGAGGTTATGATGCAGCTATGAATGCTGTCAAAAAAATATTAGCTTCAAAAGTAGCGCAGCTTCCTAAATTAGTAGATTATAGCATAACCATTCCTCCTGGTGGTCAGACATCTGCATTAACAATGGCTTCAATTGGATGGGAATATAATAAGAAAAAAATTCAGTCAAAAGGAGTAGAAACAGACCAGACTTTTGCAGCTCTTAAAGCAACAGAAAAGATAATAAATCTAATTTTAAGAAATGGAAATAATAATCATTAATTTTATTTAACTAAAAATATAGCAGGCTTTCCAGGCATTGCCTGCTTTGCTTTATCTTCCTCGCTTTCCTCTGCTCTAATTACAGCTACTGATTCTGCTTTGAATTCTTTTTTTATTTTATCAATACTTTCTCTTAAAGCATTAATTTCAGTTTTCTGGTCTAAAATAACCTCTGGAATCTTAGAAGGATCCTTGACTAATTTAGGAATAATTGCAGAAATATCTTTTCCATGGTCTTTGATCATTGTCTTCCTAATTAATTCCCCGATATCTCTTGTTTTCTCAATTTCTTTTTTTAAATTTTTGAAAAATTTGTATTTCCATTCATCTGCAGCAAACAAAATAATCTCTTTTGGATTGTTGATTTTAGTCAGTTTCAAAACATTTCTTATATCTGTAATAGTATTTTCAAATATTTTTTCAGCTTCTTCTGCCTTTAAGTCAATCTTGCTTTCATCATACTTAGGCCATGAAGCTAAACTGATAAATGGTTTGTTTCCAATCTTCTCCCATAACTCCTCAGTAAAATGAGGGCAAAAAGGATGCAATAATTTCAAAAATTTCTCTAATGTATCTAAACTAACTTCAGGCTCTAAAGAATCAAATAATTCCCTAATCTTAATAATAGCAAGATTATATCTGAAATTCTCAATATCTTCTGTAGCTCCTTTTATTGCTTTGTTTAACTTACTCTCTACTTTTTTGCTTGATTTGCCAATTTTAACAGGATGAAAATAATTCCAAACCTTATGAATAAATCTTGAACTGCCTTCAATTCCTGCATCACTCCATGATAGATCTTTGTCAGGAGAAGCGATTGAAACTAAGAAAAATCTTGCAGTATCAATACCATATTTCTTGGATATTGCTTCGGGCAGAACAACATTTCCTCTTGATTTGCTCATTACAAATCCATCTTCTCCGTGCAGCATTCCCTGATTAAATAATTTAGTAAAAGGCTCATCAAATCCAATGTAACCTAAATCTCTTAAAGCCTTTGTGAAAAATCTAGCATAGATCAGATGCATACAGGCATGCTCTGCTCCTCCAATATATTGGTCAACAGGCATCCAATACTTTGCTTTTTTCTTTTCAAAAGGTTCTTTATTATTTTTATTATCACAATATCTTAAAAAATACCATGAAGAATCAAAAAATGTATCCATTGTATCTGTTTCTCTTCTTGCCTTTGCTTTGCACTTAGGGCATTTTATTTCAATAAATGATTTGCTTGTCTCTAAAGGATTTCCTTTTCCAAATCTTACTTTTTCAGGAAGTAAAACAGGCAAATCTTTTTCAGGAACAGGAACAATTCCGCATTTCTCACAGTGAATAACAGGAATTGGAGTTCCCCAATATCTCTGACGTGAAACAAGCCAGTCTCTAAGGCTGTAAGCAACTGATTTTTTAGCATAGCCTTGGTCTTCCATCCAGTCTCCCATTTTTATTCTTGCTTCTGGAACAGACATCCCTGTAAACTGGGCAGAGTCAAACATATAGCCCTGCCCGTCGTAACTTAATGGAATCTGCTCTTTTCCTTTTTCCAAGATAAATTGGTTTTTATCATTTGGTATAAAACCAATCTCAACAAAATCATTCAATTTCATAGAACAATCCTTCATATTTGTAACAACAATCTTATCAGCTTTTCCTTCTTGATAAAATAAAATCTGGGTTAACTGCCTTAAAACAGCACTTTCCTGCATCGCTGCATAAGGAATATTTTTATCAATTTTAATTTCAATTTCTGCTAAATCTGTTTTGATATTAATTTTAACTGTCCCTATTTTCTTTCCATCATAAGCTCCATTATATCTATAATTCCTCATCTTTTCATTGTCTAGTCCAGGATGAATAACATCATAGATATTTTTCTTTTTCTCAACTAATTTATTTGGAAATAATACTTCAAAAAGCCTGATATCATGTGTTTTAGCAAA
This sequence comes from Candidatus Woesearchaeota archaeon, assembly GCA_019322815.1. GTDB lineage: Archaea > Nanobdellota > Nanobdellia > Woesearchaeales > WJKL01 > JAHWIB01. The sequence goes on from JAHWIB010000010.1 coordinate 11,494, forward strand.
ATCAAAATCCCTTTGATCATGGCAGGAAGCCTTGACTATGCCTGTACCAAATTCCATCAAAGCAAAATCAGCAATATATATTGGCAAATCTCTCCCGCTGCAGGGATCTTTAGTATATCTTCCTGTGAAATAACCTTCTTTTGCTGCCTCAGCCATAAATTCTCCTCTTGCTTTATTATTTTTTATTCTCTCTATAAACTCTAATGCTCCTTTTTCCTGCTCTGTTCCTTTAACTAATTCTAAAGCAATAGGATGTTCAGGAGCAATAGCAATAAATATCTCAGCAAAAGATGTATGATGATGAGTTGTAAATGTAGAAAGAGTGATATTCATACCTTCAACTTTATAATATTGGTCATAACCTTCTTTTTTTCCAATCCAATTCTTCTGCATTATCTTTATTCTCTCAGGCCACTGCAGATCATCAACTATATCCAAAAGTTCGTCTGCATATTCAGTTGTTTTCAAAAACCATTGCTCTAGATCTTTCTGTTCAACATCAGTATCAGTATGCCTCCAGCATTTTCCATCATGAACCTGCTCATTTGCTAATACAGTATTGCATTTAGGGCACCAGTTAACAGGAGCTTTTTTTCTGTCAACTAATCCTTTTTCCATGAATTTCAAAAAAAAGAATTGGTTCCATTTGTAATACTCAGGAGTGCATGTTGATAACATCCTATCCCAATCATAGCTTAATCCTAAAGCCTTTTGCTGGCTGATAAAATTATTAATTGCAGTTGTTGTAAATTTCTTAGGATGAACTTTTGCTTTTATTGCAGCATTCTCAGCAGGCAGTCCAAAGCTGTCATAACCCATTGGATAAAGAACATTAAATCCATTCATCCTCTTGAATCTTGTATAAATATCTCCAATAGTATAATTAAAAGCATGACCCATATGAAGTCCAGAACCAGAAGGATATGGAAACATCTCCAAACAGTAATATTTAGGAGCTTTTGGATCTTCCTTTACCTTAAAGATTTTTTTATCTTCCCATTTCTTCTGCCATTTCTTTTCTATCTTATGAAAATCTACCATAATTGGGAAAGTATAATATAGAATTTATAAATGTTACTTTAAGAATAAAGGAAAAAGATTATTTTTTAACTCTATAATCATTTTAAAACTCTTCTTTTTCATTCCAAAATATTATTTTTTTCTCAATTAAACTGATTAACCAAAAAAATACTAATCCACCTAATGCGCTCATAATTATAGCAGCAAACATCCTAACAGTTTCAAGATGATAAGAAGAAACTAAAATAACATATCCAATTCCCCTATTAGCTCCAACAAATTCTCCAACAACTGCACCAACAACAGCAAGCCCTGTTGAGATTTTTAAAGCAGAAAAGATATAAGGCAGTGAATTTGGCAACCTTAATCTAGTAAATATTTGCCATTTGTCAGCATAGTATGATTTAAATAATTTTAGAGAATCTTCATCCACTATTCTTAGTCCTTTGACTGTACTTACTAAAATTGGAAAAAAGCAAATTACAGCAGCAGCTACAATCTTAGATATCAAAGATGTTCCAAACCATAAAACCAAAAGAGGAGCCATTGCTATAATAGGCGTTGTCTTAAGCGCTATAACATATGGATAAAATCCTTTTTCCGCTGTTTTTGAATGGGCAAAAATCACTCCAATAATAAAACCTAAAATATTTGCGATTATAAAACCAACAAACGCTTCTAGCATTGTAATTCCAGTATGTCCTAGAAGAGAATTAAAGTTTGTTACTATTTCAGAAATTATTCTTGTTGGTTTTGGCACAAGATATTCTGGAACATTAAATATTAAAACCAATAGCTCCCAAATTACTAAAACTCCTCCAGAAAATAAAACTGGAATTCCAATATCCTTTAATTTAATCATAAAATTTTTCTTAGGCATTCTATCAATTCAATATACTTTTTACTATGTTTCATTTTAATTTTTCTTGGCCTCGGCAAATCAATATTTAGGATTCTCTCAATTTTTGCAGGTCTTTTAGATAAAACAATTACTCTGTCTGATAAGAAAACAGCTTCTGGTATTGAGTGGGTAACTAGAACAATTGTTTTTTTAGTTTTTTCCCATATCCCCAAGAGTTCCATATTTAATTTTTCACGAGTTAATTCATCTAAAGATTTAAATGGTTCATCCATCAATAATACATGAGGATCAAGAATAAGTCCTCTTGCAAGAGATGCTCTTGCCTGCATACCTCCTGAAAGTTGATTCGGGCTATAATTTTCAAATCCTCTTAATTCAACAAGTTCTAATAATTTTTCAGGCAAATGGTCTATTTCCCATGCTCTCTCAAAAAGCAACCTATAAGCATCTGCTAATTTTTTTGATTTAATAAGTCGAACAAGAGGTATCTTTTTTTCTTTATCCCATTTTATGAATATGACTTTGTCCTTATAGATATTTACTCCCCTAGGATATTTTTCTTTTAATGTTTTATAAGCGATTATGTCATATTGTGATTTTTGCCCTCTTTTAATATAATTAAGAACTCTAGCCGGAGAAAGGGCCCTTATTTTTATACCTTTTTTTTCTCGTTTTTTGTGATATTCCAAAAAAAAATCATGCATTTTCTTTTCAGTAAAAGCAATCTCTCCTATCATAAACGCAACATACTCTTCTCCTCTTTTCATAGTTCTAAGAATATCATCAAATGCTTGTTTTATTCCATCCCATCCATCAAAAAATTGCTCACTTTTTATTTCCTTAGACAAAGCTTCAATAGGGATTTCTTTGATTTCTCTCCCAACAATATCTAGAGGCAGTTCAATATTTTGTTTTATATTTAACCATGGAAGTAAAATTGGATTTTGAAAAATATATCCTACTTCTCTTTTTTTAAGAGCTGTTTTAGAAGAGTGTCCTCCAATAATAATCTTACCCTTAGAAGCTTCAATTAAACCGCCTAAAATATTAAGCAATGTTGTTTTTCCGCAGCCACTAGAACCAATTATAGAAATAAATTCCCCTTCTTTTACATCAAAATTTATATCATCCAGAACAAGAAGTTTATCATAATATTTTTTAATTTTTTTAACATTGATTATAGATGACATAGTAAAAAAGAAAAAAATTATTCTAAAAATTGATTTGTGTAAACTTTATCAATGTCAACTGGATTTTCCATAAATCCATTATCCACTAATAATTTCTGCATATCTTCCCAGATTTCTCTATCCATAGTGCCTATTGGTTTTTCATCTGGCTTTAGCAGCTCTAAACTTGCTTGCATCATCTCTGTTTCATGTTCTTTAGTTAGCTGGTCAGAGTATATCAAAGTGTAAGTTACTGCTTCGTCTTGGTTGTTATAAGCATAATTCCAGCCCTCTAATGTTGCCTCTACAAACCTTTTTACAAGGTCTGGGTTGTTTTCAATCATATCTTCTGTTGTAAATAAAGTATCAGCGTATAAATTTACTCCATAATCGCTTGGCCAGATTATATTTACATCATAACCTTTTTCCTGGGCAGTTATTGGTTCATTTATAGCATAACCAGGCCATACATTGATTTGTCCTGACAATAATGGACTGATATCATATTTTACCGGCGTTTCAGTAACTTCTGCAGTATCCACTCCAGCATTTCTCATCATAGCTCTGTATGTCAATTCTTCATTTCCACCTAATTTTACGCCAATGTTTTTGCCTACAAAATCTTCTGGTTCAGTAATTCCAGAATCCTTTAAAGCAAATAAGACAAAAGGACTCTTTCTATAAATTACAGCTAACGCAACAACTGGAATACCTTTTTCTCTAGCTAATAGTATTTGATCAGCTCCTGTAATTCCAAATTGTTCTCCACCACTACTGACCATTTGAACAGCAGGGAAATCTACACCACCTGGATTCAGTGTTACATCAATTCCATTTTCTTCATAAAATCCTTTTTGCTCAGCAGTATAAAATCCTGCAAACTGTGCCTGATGCAGCCATTTTAATCTTACATTAACTTGATCTTTTGATGGTTCTTGTGGAACACATCCTGTTAAAAAGAGCACTAATATTAAAGCTAAGAGAATTCCTGAAATAATCTTTTTCATAATATCACCTCTTATAAATGCTTTATTAATTATACTTAATAAATTTTTCTTATTTTTCATTTTTTTTGACCTCCTGGATAATCCATACGTCTTTTACATCGCGGGCATTCTTTAGGGTTTTCTTTCCTGCTTACCCACTCATATTCACAGTATGAACATTTTTGTTTCATAGTAATAATCATAGTAGTAGTTTGATATATAAATATTAACTCTCCAATATTGGAGAGTTTTATAGAAAGGTTTATATATTCAATAATCTAAAAGAACTTATGGAAGAGATAATCCAAAAACTTGGATTTACACAGGCAGAAGCTAGAGTATATATAACTCTGTTAAGACTAGGGCCTGTTAAAGTAGGCAAAGTAATAGAGAAAACAGGCCTGCAGAGCTCAACTGTGCATAATGTTCTGCATTCATTGATAGATAAAGGTATTATAACATATATCTTAAAAGGAAAAATGAAGATATATCAAGCAGTAGATCCTAATCTAATACTAAAATCATACAAAGAAAAAGAGCAGGAATTTGAGAAAATAATACCAAAACTAGAATCTCTGCAGAAATTAGCTGAAATAAAGCAGGAAGCAGAGATCTATGAAGGAACAAAAGGAATAATGACTATGCTGAATGAACTAATAGAAGATGCAAAACCAAATGATACTTATTATTTCTTTGCTGTTGATGTGAGAGGATTAAACAAAGATATCCAAAAATTCTTTGAAAGATTTGATGCAAAAAGAAAAGCAAAAAAATTAATTACAAGAGGTTTAGCAAGAAAAGAACTAAAACCATTATTTGAAAAAAGAAAATATCTAAAGATGAAATATACAAATATGCCTCTTCCAGCAAACACTGGAATCTGCAACAACAAGATGGCATTGATATCTTGGGGAGAAAAACCAACTGGAATATTGATACAATCAAAACAGATAGTAAAAAAACAAAAAGAATTCTTTAATGAATTATGGAATAAGATAGAAGAAAATAATAAAAATTATTTATAAATTATTCTACTGACATCTAATCTGCTTGCTAAATCTCCTTCAGCATAAAGCTTATCAGCTAAATCCTGTAAATTCTCTTCACTAATCTCTGTTGACTTTGAATATACTGGTGTTTTCATTCCTTTAATTGAATCAGGTTTATAATCAGCATATTTTGCCATTATATCCATAGATTCTTCAGGGTTTTCTCTGATGAAATCAACAGCCTTATCTGTGGCTGCAACAATTTTATCTGCAACATTTGGATTTTCTTCAATCAACTTTGTTGAAATAATACTTGCAGTCAATGAGCTTCCTAGATGTCTAAGCGGTTCAGTGTAGATTATCTTTCCTATGCCTTTATTTACACCAAAGCTGCATGCAGGTTCTACTGTAAAAACCACATCTACTTGGCCTGATTCTAAAGCTGCTAATTGTAGTTTTGCATCCAATCCTTGTATCTCAATATCTTCTTTATTCAGCCCAACAGTCTTCAAGGCAGCATTGATCCAAATTGGAGCAAAGGTTCCAGGCAGTGTCGCTGATTTCTTTCCTTCAAGTTCAGACATACTACTTATATCTGAATCTGATTTAACCATAACACAAGTTATTCCTGTATCTTCATTCACATCCAATGTAGTGAATACCTTCATTGAATTTGGAGATTTTTCTTCAATGCTATAAACTGTTTGTAAGTTTGCGCCTCCTAATGAAGCATCTATATCTCCTGATACAACTGCCGCCATCATCTGGTTCGTCGAATCAAAGATTATTGGATTTACAGTTAATCCTTCCTGTTCAAAAAATCCTTTTTCTTGTGCGATAAACAAGGGCATATAAGCTACATGTTTTTTATAACCTATATTTACTGTTGTTTTTTCTGCATTTTGATTAATTAAAATCAAACTTTCTGCAACGATAACTATCAAAACAACTAAAACGCTTATAATATATGTTGTTTTTTTCATTTTAGCTACCTCCAATGAAATATTTTATTTTCTATTTTATTAAAGCATAAGTTAAGAATAAAACCTATGCATCCTAATAGTATGATTATTGAATACATCAATGGTGTTTCAAATTGAAATTGGCTGTTAACTAAAACTTGTCCTAATCCATATGTTGTTCCAAGCATCATCTCTGTAACAATGACAACTATTATTATGAGTGAAACAGCTATTCTCAAGCCTGTAAAAATATAAGGGCTTGCTTCAGGTATTATCACCTTATAAAAAAGTGTAAAATTATCCAAATTATATAGTTTTCTCATGTTTTTCCTCAATTTATTTGAATTTAAAACTCCATATTTTGTATTAATAAGTATGATTGGTATTGCTATAAATATTGCCACTAATAATCTAGATACATCTCCAACTCCAAAAAATAAGATAAAAAGAGGAAACAATACAATTCCAGGTATAGATCTTATAAAATCAATTAAAGACTTTGTTGAAAAATCAACTATTTGATAATAGCCAATAATCAATCCTAAAGATATCCCAATTATTGATGAAATCAAAAATGCAATTATTATTCTGCCAAATGTTGCAGCCAGATTAGTCAAAAATCTAATATCAATTAATGAATCAAAGAAAGTTTCTGCAACATCCAAAGGAGACGGAATTAATAAAGGATTATAAAGTCCAAGTAAATAAATCAGGCACCAAACTATTAAAACAGCCAAAAATCCGATTAATCCGAAATATCTTTTATTCATTTGCGAATTCATTTATAACCTCTTTTTTAATTCTGTTAAATCTTCTTGAAGTCAAGATTTTCATATCCCTATTTCTTGGAAGATTAACATCAACTATTTTTTTAACTCGGGCTGGTTTTTCAGATAATATTATTATTTTATCTGCCATAAAGATTGCTTCGTCTATATCATGAGATATCATCAATACAGTGGGTCTGTAAATATTCCATAATTCCAAAACCTTTAACTGCATCTTTTTAGCCATCTGAAAATCAAGAGATTTAAACGGCTCATCCAATAATATAACATCTGAACTGTGTAGTAATGATCTTGCTATTAGCACTAATTGCTGCATACCTCCTGAAAGCTGATAAGGAAAATGATTTGTATAATTCTGAAGATTAGCTAATTGAATTAAATCAGTTAATAATTGACTATTAACTTCCTTTTCTTTCTTTGGAAATATAATATTTGACTTTACAGATAACCAAGGAAGCAACATTTCTTCCTGATTTTGGCCCACTAAACTGATAGAACCTTCTGTTTTTATTTTTCCATCATAATCTATTAGTTTAGCTATGCTTTTGATAAATGTTGATTTGCCACAGCCATTTGGCCCTACTATACAGACAAATTCTCCATCTTTTATTTCAATATCTAGTCCTCTAAATAACTTAGAATATCCATATCTTTTATTATATTTTTTTACACTTATTCTACTCTTGTTATTATTTATAACCATATAGTAGTTAAAGAAATATTGAGTATTTAAATTATTGTAATAATATAATATTATTACAAAACAGAAAATTTAAAAATAACAAAATCTAACTAAAACCTATGGAAGTAGAAATATTACTGGAACAATTAGGATTAAGCAAAAATGAAGCAAAAACATACTTGACACTGCTTAGACTAGGCTCTGTTCCAGCAGGAAAACTAATCAAAGAATTAGGCATGCACAGAGCAGCTGTTTATAATTTACTAGATTTATTAATAGATAAAGGTCTAGTCCACTATGTAATACAAGCGAATAGAAAATATTTCGAAGCTCAGGAACCAGAAAGATTATTAGAATTAATTGAAACAAAAAGAAATAAACTTAATGAACAAGAAAAAGAATTAGAAAAAGCAATTCCAGAATTAAAAGCAAAAAGGGAATTATCTACAGAAGAACAGGAAGGGACAATCTATAAAGGAAAAAAAGGATTAAAATCAATATTTGAAGATATTCTTAAGTATAATAATTCAGAAATGAAAGCTATGGGGGCGACTGGAAAATTCAAAGAGATATTTCATGCTTATTTTATACATTGGCATAATAGAAGAGCAAAAAAGAAGATTAATCTAAAAATAATCTATTCAGAATCTATGAAAAAAAAGGGAAGAGAAAAAGAATTAAAATTAGCAGAGATAAGATATCTGCCAGATACAAACATAACTCCATCTACAATAATAATTTATGCAGATAAAGTTGCGACAATACTTTGGTCTGATGTGCCTATGGTTTTCTTAATGAGATCAGAGAATGTTGCTGAATCTCATAAGAATTTTTTCAATATCCTTTGGGAAGAAGCTAAAACTTAGAACATTCTTCTTTATATATAGAAACAACATCCTTTCTTATTTCTCTTGGGATTAAAGAAGTATTTGCTATTCTAAAATATTTTTTATACAATTTATCTTCTTTAGTTTTAACTTCAGATAAAAACTTTCTCTTAAATAAATCAATTGCATAACCTCTAGATGCATTTTTATAAGCAAGATAATATGCAAATTTCAGTTCTTCATCATTCCCAATAACTTTATCATATCTTTCCTTGGAAGAAGGATTAAATATAACATGGTGTTTGATATATTTTTTATCAAATAAATTTTTATTAATTCCAATTTGTCTTGGATCCCTTCCAATAGCTTTCATATAAACAAAAAATCTTACATCATCATTGCAATTGCAGCACCATCTTTTCTCTTTAGAAGCATCTAAACAAGAGCATGATGATTGATATTTCCCAAATTCTTTATATCTTCCATGAAGGGCCTTCATCATGACTAAATCAGGAATGCAGCTTACAACACTAGTAACCTGAACTTTGCCATTTGAAACTTTATTGAATATTTTATTCAATCTTTTAGTCCCTTCAAAGCTTTGATCATAAGAAGGATAACACCAAATTCCATCTTTATTTCTAAATTTTGAATTAAGGCCTTCTTCATTTCCCAAAATTATATATTTAGCATTATAAAAATAATTTATTGGCAAAGATAACAAACAAAAGTTAAAGATTAGATGAGAATAACCTATAACTGACTCCTCTTTCTCCCAAAACTCAAAATCATTTAATTTTTCTATTTCATTCTTAACTATTTCAATCTTTATTCCTAATCTTTTATTGATATTTTTTAGAGATTTTATTTTTAGTTTATTTTCACCAAAAGAAACAGTATCATTAAAATAAACAGCAACAGGATCCAGTCCAATCTCATTGCATACAGCCAAAGTCAATAAGCTGTCTTTTCCACAGGAAAAAGGAAGAACTGCTTTTTTATAAGTTCCAGCAGAAAAAGTTGGATTTTTTATTTTATTGTCCTTAAAAAAATATTTAATCTCATTAAATTTTTTGATCATCTCAGAGGTGCTTATTTTATAATCTTCTACAGCAGAAGGAATATCTTTCAATACAGATTTATCTATATATTTCTTAATAAAAGGTTTAGAAGTATTGTACCTTATCTCCTTATCTCCGGAAACTAAAGGGGTGCATAAAGTATTAGAATAAGCCAGATTATCAATAAAGAAAAGTTTTTCATTCCCAGAATAATTCTTCCAGATTTTTTCAGAATAAATCAGCCTAAATTTATTTTTATTTAATCTTAAAATAAAACCTTTTGAATTATTTCTAATATTTAATAGCATAAAATAAAAGAAAAAGTTGATTTATTTAAATTTTAAGACTTTTTAAACTGTGCTGCAACATCAATCAAGTCAACATGGCCTAAAAATACAGCTCTGCAGCAGTATCTTTCTAATCCTAATTCATCTAAAACCTTTTTTCTTTCTTCTCCATCAGCAACTCTTTGTTTAAAATCTTCCCATAAATGACCTATTGGTTTCCCGCAGCTTAAACATCTTATTGGAATCATCATTTTTAGTCTCACCTATATGATTTTTGCCTTTTGGCTCTAGCTTTTCCATGCCTATTTGGCTTGCGCGGCTCTTTTCTTCTTACATCTGCAACTAATAGATGTCTGTCATAATTCAAAAATACCTTTTCTAATTTCTTGCTGTGCTGAACTAATGCTCTAGCAATCGCTAATCTAGCAGCTTCTGCTTGAGAATTAAATCCTCCTCCACTAACTCTTATATTGATATTTACATCTTTTGCACTATCTCCTGCTAAAATTAATGGTTCTCTTAATCTTAACCTGGATAATTTTGGTTCATAATTATCTAATAATTGATTATTAATTTTTAGAATTCCTTTGCCAGGCCTTAAAGTGGCTTTAGCTATTGCTCTTTTTCTTTTTCCAGCAACATGAATTATCTTTACCATTTTCCACCTATTGATTTACAAATTTCTCCAACAGTTATATATTTCAAATTTGGAACTTTAGCAATATTTGCTTTTTCTATTATCTCAGCTTTTTTATCTTTAAATTCATCAGGGATGCTAATATAACATCTTACTCTTTCAAGAGCTTTTCTTCCTTTTTCTTGTTTATAAGGAAGCATTCCTCTAAGTGTTCTTTTAACAAACATATCTGCTCTTTTCGGAATAAAAGGCCCTTTTTGAGGTTTTCCAGTCTGATTTTTTTCCCTATATTTTGCCAATATATATTTTTTTCTGCCTGTCATTAATGCCTTTTCACAGTTTATTATATCAATTTTTTCTCCAACCAAAGCATTCTTTGCAGCAAAAGTTGCAATTCTTCCTAATATTAAATTTTCTGCATTAATTATCATTTTAACCAATTATTCTAATTTTTTTCCCTTTAGGACTTTCTTTGATAACATCATTTATTGACATTGTTTTTCCAATCTTATTGATTTTATCAAAAGCAGTAGTTGAAAAACTGAAAGCAGCCACAGTAACAGGATGATCCAAATCACCTACAGCAAGCACCTTACCAGGAACGATTATTGTTTCATTATCTTTAGTATATTTGTTTATTTTATAGATATTGACAATTCTCTTTTTTCTTGTAGGTTTTTCTAGATCATTGGCTATTCTTTTCCAGATATTGGCTCCATGTTCTATACTTTTTTTCTTTAATTCCTGAATCAAATCCCTTAACACAAGATTTGTTGTTCCTGTTCGTTTCATTTTAATCCTTTGAAATGAAATCTCAAAAATCTTTGATTTTTGTTGGTTTCATTTTGATATTTTAGATATAAAATAAAGACAAAACCTCATTTGAGTTGTTTTGTAAAATCTTCTAGCTTCTTTTGGAATATATTAACAGTTTCTTTAACAATGTCTTTAACATCAAGTTGTCCCCAACTTTCTAAATTAAAGATAAAATCTGTTTTGCTGTTTTGAATATTAACACCATTTTTTTCACATATTTCTTCATAAGCCTCATTCCACTTTGTTATATCTTTAATTTTCAAATTATTTCCACTCTGTTCTAATTGAGGGCATTGATCAACACATGCTTTCAAATCAGCATTTTTTCCAATAATAAATTCAGGCCATCCTCTATACCATACAAAACAAGGGCTCCATTTCATATGTTTCTTGCCTTTTCCCATTACAGCAGTTATTTCTGCTTGTATGCTTTGTCCTTTCATAAGTTTGACAACAGGTAGTTTAGAATGAACAGGTTTGCATTTTGTATCCTTGCTCTTTATCTCTTCTGCATAAACAATTCCCTGACTTTTTGCTTTTAATGTCATCTTTAGACTGCACTTAGCACACCCCTTTCCTTTACAGCTGCATTCTCCAGGTAAATTATAACTCTTCAAATCTGTCTTAATTGGAATCAAGCCCATTCTATGTGCAATTATTTCATCATATAATGCAGAACTATTATCTCTAAATTCAACATCTTCAATAGCCAATGTAGGAACTTCTTCTATCATTAATCTTCTTATCGTATTTACAAACCAGTCAGTTGTTCCAGTAAAGGCAAAAGAGATCTTTTTTCCTTCTTTATCTTTTGATAAAAGTTTTACATCCATTTTATACCCTCCTTCCTCTTCTTCCACCTTTTTTCCTGCATCCATCGTGTGGAATAGGAGTAATATCTTCAATAATTCCAATTCTTAATCCCATTCTAGAAAGCGCTCTGATAGCAGCTTGTGCTCCAGGACCTGGATTATTTGGGCCATTATGTCCTCCAGGAGCTTTTATTTTAACATGAATACTATTAATACCTTTATCAAGCGCTATCTCTGCTGCTTTTTTTGCAGCAACCATCGCCGCAGTCGGACTGCTTTCTAATCTATCAGATTTAACAACTTGTCCGCCGCTTGTTCTTGCAATAGTTTCTGTTCCACTAACATCAGTAATATGAATTATTGTATTATTGTAGCTGCTATAAATATGTGCTATTCCCCATCTTTCAGTTGGTCTTTTCATTCTTTTTTCTCTTCTGAAGTGTTAGGCTTTGGAGACTCTTCAGATTTTTCTTCTTTTTTTGGTTTAACTTTCTTTTCCTTTTTTGGTTTCTTTCCTTCTTTAACCTTTTTAGCTGACTTCTTCTCTGGTTTTTTTGGCATTTCTGAGACTTCTTCTTTTTTCCTTTCAGGATGATCAGGATTAACTAAACTTGATTTTCCAGAAAATGAAATAATGCTTTCTTCTGCTTTTGAAACCAAATAACTAGGAACTGTGATCTTTTTGTTTCCAATTATAATATGCCTATGTATTATAAATTGTCTGGCTTGTTTCATACTTCTTGCTAAACCTCTTCTAAAAACAAGAGTCTGCAATCTTCTCTCTAATAAATCTTTAAGTGAGATATCTAACACATCATCAATCATCGCTGTTTCTGTAAGTAAACCAAGCCTTTTTAATCTATCAAGCAATTGGATTTTTTCTTTTTCAGATTGCTCTGTTTTTATTGCAGTTAATCTCTTGGCTTGCCTTAAAAAATTTCTAAGAATTGAATTTTCCTTCCAGATTTCTTTCTTATTTTTAAAACCATACTGTTTAGTTAATTCTCTTTCTTCTTCAATTCTTTCAGCTTGCCAAGGATGTATTGGCGTTGAATATTTTTTTTTTATTCTTTTTGGATCTCCCATGATTTTCACCAAAGAAATTAGGGCTCAAAACTATTTCCCTGTTTTAGTTCCAGCTTTTCTTTTAACACCCATAACTTTTCCTTTGCTCTTCCTGAAATTTGATTTTGTTCTCTGACCTCTGACAGGCAGTCCATAAGCATGTCTCATTCCTCTGTAACATTTAATCTTCTTCATTCTCTTTACATCATTATCTTGAGTAAAAGTCAAATCTGCTGACAATAGATGTTTATTGCTATTGTTTTCATAATCCTTTCTTCTATTTAGCATCCAATCTGGAATTCCTGCTTTAGCAGGATCTGCTATAACCTCATCTAATTTTTTTATCTCAGAATCAGAAAGTTCCCCTGTTTTCTTTGTTTTGTCAATTCCAGCCAATGAACAAACTATATTTGCAAACTGGAATCCAATCCCTTTAATATTTTTTAAAGCATAAGCTAATAATTTATTTCCATCTAGATCAGTATTTGCAATTCTTACTAGATGTTTGAAATCTTTTTTTTCTTCCATTTTAAATATAGCCAGAAGTATCTATCAGCAGCCCTATAAAGCGCTCATAGAACTCGGGCAATAGAAGTAGAAATTCAGGTCTTATTTATAAAGCTTGCGAAAGTTTAACTTTCGCAAGTTTAAAATTACGAAGAAATTTTATAATTTACGAAATTCGCAACATTTATAAGGAATTTATTGATATTATCCTCTTATGGCGGCAATAGTTCATCGGTAGAATACGGGACTGTGGTGCATGTAATACAAAATAACATGCTGCTGAAATCCTGTGAGGTGGGTTCGACTCCCACTTGCCGCCCTTTGTTTCTAAATGAATTCGAATGCAGTGAGAATTCCTTTGAGGGTTGATAAGGGCAGTCTGCCCTTATGTGGGACTCAAACTTGCCGCCCTTTGTTTCTAAATGAATTCGAAGTGCCTATTTCCATTCCTTGTACTCTTTCTTTATTATTAGAGTGTACAAATAAGGCAGAATGAAAGCAACAATATAAAGTAAACTAATGAAATAAGGATTTTCTCTAACAAAAGATAAATTCATTGCTTTTCCTAAAGAATTAGCAACATTAACCATTATAACAAAATTAATCAAGGCAATTAAAGGAATCATAATTAGAGCAAATAAATGATGCTTCTTTTCAACATGCTCTATATCTGTAATTAATAAATTAAACAATAACCCAAAAGCAAAAGCAATAGTAACAATAATTATATCTAGGCTTAATTTTTTTAAAACCAAGAGAAAAGGTATTAAGAATATTGAGATTATGAAATTTCCAAGAACAATAACAACAATAGCGCTCCAATAAAGAACCCTGTTCATAGAAATAAATGTTCGGCTTTTATCTTCTCTTCTCCTTCTTTCAATTATCTCTTCTGTTTTTCTAATATCTTCCTCAGACCATCCTTTTTCTTTTAATTTTCTAATATTTCTTTTTTTCATTTTCTTAAACCAATCTTTAATAAAATAGATTTGAATAAACCAACCTTTTCTTCAATATCTTCTTCATGATTTTCTCCAATTAATCCTGATGCTAATTTTTTAAAAGCTATAGATGCTTTAGATTTAGGATAATAATAAACAAGAGGATGCTTGGCATTAAAAGATCTTCTTACATCGTCAGTTTCAGGAATAGTCCCAATAACAGGATGACCAATCATAGCCTCAACATTTTTTATTGATAACTCACCTTTAATTCCTTTTACTCTATTTAAAATTATACCTAATGTAGTTATATTATTTTCTTCAGCAATCTTAATTGTTTTCAATGCATTTGTTACAGCAGTCAGTTCTGGATTTGTCACAATCAAGATTTCATCAGCAAATTTCATAATAGACTGCACATCTTTGCTTAACCCGGCTCCACAATCTATAATCACAATTTCGCTTGTTCCTTTTAAGCCTTTGAATAGATTATTCAAATTCTTTAAGCTTAATTTTTTTAATGCCTTGAAACTAATATCTGCTGGAATTATTTTTAATCCAGAAGCATGAGAATAAGTGGCATTTATAACAGATTTCCTGCCTTCCAAAACATCATGCAGTGTAACAGGCAGGTTAGGCACACCTAAATGCAAACCTACATCCGGCGTTGTCAGATTGCCGTCTAATACAGCACAGTCTTTTCCTAGACTCTTTAATGCAACACCAAGATTAATTGATGTTGTTGTTTTACCAACGCCTCCTTTCCCGCTGACAACAGCAATAAACCTAGTCATTTTATTTTTTCAAGATGCTCTAAAAATTCTTTTGCTCTGTTTTCATAATCATGCAGTTTATCAATATCAACTTCAACAACTCTTTCAGGTTCTAATGCAACGATCATAGTTACATGTCTTCTATATTCTTCTCTTTTTGTATATTTTGCCTGGATAATGTTTCTTAATTCCAAATAAAAGTCTATGAATTTTAATACCTTTTCATCATCCTCATATAATTCCTTGGCCAATTCACATTTTTTTCTAGGTTGTGTTGGTATTTCTAATGTTTTTCTTCTTTTTTTAACTTTAGTTAACAGTCCATCAATACCAAAATCAAAAGCATTGATTAGTCTTTCTACTACACTTCTAATTACATCAACAGTTCGTGTGTATTTTAGACTAACATAAAGAAGATGATCTACTCTTTTCAATTCGTCCTTAACCTTGCTTAAATAATCCTTCATCTTTACTGGTTATATTATTTATTTCTTGTATAAATAACTTTGCTTTATCTATATGTTTTTTTAATTCATTTATATTTATAGTCTGTAATTTATAATTATTTGAACAAATAACAAATCTATCTTTTCTTGAAAATTCCATTGGGCTTTTTCTATGGGCTAAAATAATATTTTTTAAATCCTGTATATCAGCAATATAACTTTTACCAATTTTATATTTCAAAACACAAGTTTCTTTGAACATTGTAAACTTGCTTTCAAAATTATCTTGAAAAGGAGGAATCTTTTTGAATAATCTTTCATAATAAAGCAAACAGCCAATAATATTTGTATATGCTAAAAAAATATTTTCGATTATAGCTAATAAAAGTTTATTATCATTAATTAAAGGATAGGTTACAGAAATCATATGGTCTGCTATTTGAATATGTTTCTTAGCTTTCTCCCTAACTTCCTGAAACTTCTCCATAATGATAAGTATAGAAATACAATTTAAATTTTTATTGCTTTTGTAAATCCATAATTGCTTTTGCTAAATCTCCTTCAGAATTTTCTAAAGCCCCTCTTGCTTTTTCCTCACTAACATTTGCCTGCTCCATAACTGTTTTAACATCATCTTCGCTTATCTCTATTTTTTCAGCAGCCTTCTCTCTTTCATTTATCTGGCCGCTTATCTGGAAGGTTTCCTGACCCATCATATTAACTTTACTGACAGAAGGTTCTGTGATAACAATTTCCTTATCATCTGTCTTGATTATAACTTCTGTTGCCGGGATTTCAACCTGTTGAATACCCATTCTCTTCATCATCTGCTGCATTTTTCTTGGATTCATTCCTGGAAACATTTTAGACACCCTCCTGTTGGATAAAATGGTTTAGAAAATTTAATTTCAAAAACAATGAAATCACCTATATCCCTAACAATACTTTTCCATAAGCATGCAGAACCAACATTATGATTATTATTATGATACAAAGGATTACTACATGTCCTGGCTTTAATGTGATCTTGCTCCTATATTCATCAAAATATCTTACTAATCCTCCTATTCCAGAGGGCATCTGTATTTTATCTCCCATTTTAAGCCTCAAAATATTATTTCATATAAAAAAGTATTGGTGTTTTATTATTTTGCGAACGTAGTGAGCTTGTGGGACTTTTGTGAAGCAAAATGTCGCACTTCGGTGTCAACCATCGAAAGAGTTGGTAGAGAAGCTGTAAGCCACCTTCTGTCAGACTTCACTTGCCTGCGAACTGAAAGTTCGCATTCGCTTAATGAACAGTCTGTCTTAATATTTGACTAAGCGTACACAACGGTACTTGCACCAGCCAGGTTTCGCCGTTTCACCGATTCCATACAACATAGTCAACGGGTTAACTCATTTGCTTCACAGCAAACTTCGCCATTTTCATCCCGATGTATGGCCGTGTCGTTTATTAGCCATTGCCATGGATTTCTCCATCTTGCATAACACAAGTGGCCTTTTATAGTGGGTGGACTTTCCTCAGCAATTAGTCAAAAAACATTCATTAAAGAATGTTTAATCACGTTTTTGCCGTCTATTAAGCACTTCCCTACCAATAGATATAAAAATTTGAAGGTTTAAAAAGCTTATGTTTTTATTTCTCAAATACAATAATTCTCAAAATCTCCATTCCGTGCTTAATTTCTCTTTCATGAACAACCTTAAACTTATTATTAGCAGCTTCTTTTTTTATCAATTCAGAATAATCTTTGCAGCAAACAACAATTTTTCCATTTTTATTTAAGATATAAGCAGCCTGGTAAAAGAACTCTTTGTATAGTTTCAAAATCTTTTCTCTGGAAACTTGCCTAGTTAATCTTGGGATATTTGTAATAATCAAATCAAGCTCATTTTTGAATTTTAATTCTAAAAACTTAATATCCTGCCTTGAAAAATTGATGAATTTATTAACACCAGCAATCTTTGCATTTTTTTCAGCAGATTTTACTCTTCTTTGTTCTGTATCAAATGTATTTATTTGCAGCTTTTCTTTCAAAATCTCCTTATCAACCCTATCAAAATCAAATTCTTTAAATTTCAAAAAAGGAAATTTCTTTTTGTCGAAAAAATTAACAGGAAATTTGCTTGCAAATAAAGCCGCTTCTATCATAATCTCTCCGCTTCCGCAGAAACAGTCAAGTAATTTCTTATCAGAACTGTATTCTCCAATTCTGATAAGAGAATAAGCAATCGTTCCTTTCAGAGAGTTTGGGCTTATGAAGATCTTATAGGTTCTTTTGCTTAAATCTCCGCTGAAATCAATCCCGATATAGGCATTGTTGCCGTAAATATAAGCAAATATAGTGACATCAGGATTAGCTAGATTAACTTTCCCTTCAATTTCATCTCCAGCTGCCTTTTCAATCTCTTGGCTTCTGAATTTTTCATTATCAGCAATCTCACACCTGACTGCAAATGTTTTATTCTTTAACCATTTAGAAAGATCTATTTTGCTTATTCTTCCAAGATCTTCAATTTTATTAATCTTAAATTCATCCAGTAATAACAAAACCCTATTAAGGCTCTGGCCTTTATAACAAAGCAAAGCTAATTTATCAATATCACAGTCAAATTTAACACATCCTTCTTTAATCTCAGTTTTAACACTAATCAATTCAGAAATCTCTTTTGCAGAAATATCTTCAAGACCTTTATAACAAATAGCTAATCCTTTCATTTATTCTTTAACAATCCTTGCAGCTGCAACAACCTTATCACCTTCTCCTAATCTCATTATTCTTACGCCCTGTGTTGCCCTGCCTATCTTGCTGACATCTTTAGCATTTATTCTGATAGCAATACCCTTCTGGCTTATCAGCATCAATTCATCATCATCTGTTACAGATTTAACAGAAACAACTTTTCCATTCTTTTCAGTGCATTTTATATTAATTACACCGCTTCCTCCTCTGCTAATCAGCCTGTAATCATCAACAGGCGTCCTTTTTCCATAGCCTTTCTCAGTTACAGTCAATAAAGACCTGTTTTCCCTGCCTATAACCATTCCTACCACAGAATCTCCTTCTCTTTTTAGTCTTATTCCTCTTACTCCTCTTGCTGTTCTTCCCATAGGTCTTAAATCCTTTTCACTAAATCTGACAGCCATTCCGTTTCTTGTTGCAATAATAAGATCCCTTTCACCATCTGTTTTTCTTACACTTATCAGTTCATCATTTTCATCTAAAGTTAAAGCAATTATTCCGCCTTTTCTTGGTCTTGAAAATAATTCAAGCGGAGTCTTCTTTATGGTTCCTTTTTTGGTGACCATAACTAAAAATCCTTTGAATTCATTGACAGGCACAAAAGCAGTTATCTTTTCTCCTTCTGACAATCTCAATAGATTTATCATTGCTTTTCCTTTACTCTGTCTGCTTGCTTCAGGTATTTCATAAACCTTTAGCCATTTGACTTTTCCTTTATTTGTAAAAAATAGGAGATATGAATGTGTATTTGCAATAAATAGATCTTCAACAAAGTCTTCCTCTTTTGTTCCGGCTGCAATTACTCCTTTTCCACCTCTTTTTTGGGATTTATAGGTTCCGAC